>NZ_JBEOUW010000078.1:0-20414 GCF_040303045.1 Kitasatospora sp. NPDC096140 | reverse complement strand
AAGAACCGAGCCGCGACGCAGAAATGCGAACGCAACCCAGCCCGAACCTGGGAAGTGGTGTTTCAGAGGATTGGCCGCCCCGGGACCGTCCGCGCCGATGCGTGTCCGGTGCTCCCTGCCGAGCGACTAGGAAACACTACGCCTGTCCGGCCTCGAAGGCAAACCCGCCCGTCCCGGAGACGGTCCGGGTGCAGAGCGCCTGCCCGGGCTTCACGTACTCACCGTTGGGGTGGTCGTTGCCGGTGACCCAATGCCGGGCGCCGGCCTCGTCGCGGCCGCCGGCGCGGTGGCGGCCGAGGAGTCGCTCCTCGCGGACGGTGTCGTCGGCGTGGACGTACCAGAGTTCGCGCAGCAGGCGGCGGGCGTCCGGCCACGGAGTGTCGGCGGACGCGAGGTAGTTGCCCTCGGTGATGACGAGGCGGGTGTGCGGGCGGACCACGTGGCGGGCGGCGACCGGTTCGTCCAGGGTGCGGTCGAAGTCCGGGACGTAGATGTCCTGGAAGCGGTCGGCGGCGATGCGGCGCAGCAGGGCGACGTAGCCGTGGGCGTCGAAGGTCGCCGGGGCGCCCTTGCGGTGGGTCAGGCCCAGGCGGTCGAGCTGGGCCCCGGAGAGGTGGAAGCCGTCGAGCGGGACGTAGGCGGCGGTGCCCGGTCCTTCGGCGCGCTCGACCTCGGCGACCAGGTGGCGGGCCAGGGTGGACTTGCCGGCACCGGGCGGGCCGGCAAGTCCGAGGATCGTGCGGGCGTTGCTGCCCGGGCCGCGGAGGAAGCCGAGGGCAAGGTCGGTGAGGCGGTCCTCGTTCATGGCCGCACCTTACTCACCGGGGGCCCGAGGAACCGGGCCTTCGACGACCCGTCTTTCGACCCCCCGGCCTCCGACGACATGGGCCTTCGACGACCGGACGCCTAGGCCGCCCGCTCGGCCAGCGCGGGCGCGTCGAGGGTGAGCGTGCCGGCGTCGGCGTCGAGCAGGGCGGGGACGCCCAGCGGAACGGTCAGGGTGGACGGGCAGTGGCCGAAGCCCAGCTCCCAGAGCACCGGTATGCCGAGTCCGCCGAGCCGGTCGAGCATCACCTCGCGGACCCGCTCGGGCCGTCCGCAGCCTTCCCAGGAGCCGAGGGCGATGCCGGCCACGCCGTCGAGGGCGCCGGAGCGCAGGAACTGGGTGAGGAGGCGGTCCAGCTGGTACGGGTGCTCGTTGACGTCTTCGAGCACCAGGATGCTGCCCTCGTAGGAGGGACGGGCCGCCGGTGTGCCGCGCTCGGCGGCGAGGACGTGGACGCATCCTCCGGCGGTGACGCCTCGGGCGCGGCCGGGGACGAGCGGGCCGGCGGTGGCCGAGGTGAGGACCGTGGTGGCGGCGGGGTCGAAGAGGGTGCGGCGCAGGTGCTCGGCGGTGGGACCGTCGGAGATGAAGGAGGCGCCCGCAGCCAGCGGCCCGTAGAAGGTGACGAGGCCCAGGTGCCGGGCGAAGGCCTCGTGCAGGGAGCTGACGTCACTGAAGCCGATGAAGGGCTTGGGTGCGGCGGCACGCATCGCCGTCCAGTCGAGCAGGTCGACCATCCGGTGCACCCCGTAGCCGCCGCGGGCGCAGATGACGGCGTCGACGGTGGGGTCGAGCCAGGCGCTCTGGAGGTCGGCGGCACGGTCCGCGTCGGTGCCGGCGAGGTAGCCGAGGGCGGGGTGGGTGTCGAGGACGTGCGGGGCGACGGTGACGCGCAGCCCCCAGGAGCGGAGGATCGCGCAGCCGGCGGTGAGGCGTTCGGGTTCGATCGGGCCGCTGGTGGCGACGACGGCGATGTGGTCGCCGGGGCGCAGGTGCGGCGGACGGGTCAGCCCCTGGCCGGGTGTGGTCGGGTGCTGGTCCATGGGCCGGGCCGCCTTTCGGGCGCGGGAGCGGGGGACGGACGGCCGCCGTGTGGTCGCGGCCGCCCGGTGACGATATGCCCCCGCGGTGACCGGCCGATGTCCGAGGGGCGGTACCCGAAGGACGGGGGTCGTAAGGGCGGGACCCGACGGACGGCGCCCGGGCGCGGACGTCCGCGGCGTGCGGGCCCGCCGGGGTGAGGGCTCTTCAGATCGCGGCGCCCATCACCTCCCGGACCTCCCTCAGGGTGGCGTCGGCGACGGCATTGGCCCGCTCGGCGCCGTCGCGCAGGACCTGCCGGAGGTGTCCGCGGTCGGCGGCGAGCTCGGCGCGGCGGGCGCGCAGCGGCCGGAGGTACTCGTTGACGGACTCGGTGACGACGCGCTTGAGCGCGGCGGCGCCGCCGTCCCCGATCTCCTCGGCGACGGCCTCGGGGGCGCGGTCCTGGCAGAGCGCGGCGAGCAGGACGAGGCTGGAAACCTCGGGGCGGTCGACCGGGTCGTAGCCGATGCGGCGGTCGGCGTCGGTCCTGGCGCCGCGGATGATCCGGGCGGTCTCGTCCTCGGTGGCGCCCAGGGCGACGGCGTTGCCCCGGCTCTTGCTCATCTTTCCGCCGTCGGTGCCGAGCAGCATCGGGGCGTCGGAGAGCAGGGCCTGCGGGCGGGGGAAGACGGCGCTGCCGTCGGCGTGCGGGTAGCGCTCGTTGAAGCGGCGGGCGACGGTGCGGGCGACTTCGAGGTGGGGCAGCTGGTCCTGACCGACCGGGACGAGGTCGGCCTTGCAGAAGAGGATGTCGGCGGCCTGGTGGACGGGGTAGGTGAACATCAGCCCGCTCACCGCGGACTGGCGGGAGTGGGCGATCTCGTCCTTGACGGTGGGGTTCCGGTTCAGTTCGGCGACGCTGACCAGGCTGAGGAAGGGCAGCAGCAGCTGGTTGAGGGCGGGAACGGCGCTGTGCGCGAAGATCGTGGACCGCTCGGGGTCGAGGCCGGCCGCGAGGTAGTCGAGGACGAGGTTCTCGGTGTGCTCGGCGAGCCGGTCGGCGAGGTCGCGGTCGGTGATGACCTGGTAGTCGGCGACCACGACGAACATCTCGACGCCCTGGTCCTGCAGTCGGACGCGGTTGCGCAGGGTGCCGAAGTAGTGGCCGAGGTGGAGCGGGCCGGTGGGGCGGTCCCCGGTGAGGACGCGGTGGGCGGTCGGGTCGTCGATCAGGGCGGACTCGGCGACGGCAGTGCCGGGCGCAGCGGCGGCCGCAGCGGCGGCGGGCGCAGCAGCGGCGGTCGCGGAGGTCGCGGAAGGGACGGGCGGGGCGGCGGTCTCGGTGGTCACGGGTTCTCCTCGGTGCGGCGGTGTGGCGGCCGTCCGGGGCGAGGGGCCCGTCCCGCGGGAGAGCGGGGAAAACGCAACAGGGCCGTCCATCCCGGACGGCCCTGGTCAGGCGAGTGCTGGTGGCCGTCCTAGGACGGCCACCAGCACAGGCCCACGAAGCGCTTCATGCGCCCAAGCGTAGCGTCAGTCCTCCATCACCAGCGCGGGAGTTTCCTTGCGCAGCGTCTCGCCGCGGAAGAACTCCGGCCGCACCAGGCCGTAGCAGGTCATCAGCAGCGCGCCGAGCAGCAGGATGCCGACGCCGATGACGAACACCGAACCGATGCCGAGGACGGCTCCGCTGCCGTAGTCGGGGGCCCAGGCGTCGGTGAGGGTCTGCAGGAAGACCCCGCTCAGCAGCAGGCCGCCGAGGAACGGGGCGATGCCCTTGAGCAGCAGGTCGCGCGGGCCGGTGCGCAGCGAGCGGCGGAAGTACCAGACGCAGGCGAAGGCGGTCAGCGCGTAGTAGAAGCAGATCATCAGGCCGAGCGCCAGGATGGTGTCCTCGACGACGTTCTCGCTGATCAGGCTCATGCCGACGTAGAAGACGGCGGTGGCGATGCCGGCCGCCACGGTGGCGTAGCCGGGGGTGCGGAAGCGCGGGTGGACGGCGCCGAAGCGCGGCGGCACGGCGCGGTAGGCACTCATCGCGAGCAGGGTGCGGGCCACCGGGATGAAGGTGGTCTGCAGGCTGGCGGCTGCGCTGGCGACCACGGCCAGGAAGAGCAGGATGCTCCACGGCGAACCGAGCACCGGGCGGGCCAGCGCGGCGAAGACGTTGTCGGCGGTCTCCGGGTTGCCCAGACCGGTGCCGGTGGTGCCGACGCCGGCGAACATCTGGGCGGCGATCGCGACCAGCAGGTACGAGCCGACCAGGGTGACCATGGAGATCATCGCGGCGCGGCCGGGGGTCTTGGCGCTCCCGAGGGTCTCCTCGTTCATGGTGAGGCAGGTGTCCCAACCCCAGTACATGAAGATCGACAGCGACAGTCCGGCGGTGAACGCGCTGAACGAGCCGACCTGGAGCGGGTCGAGCCAGGAGAAGGAGAAGCCGATCGAGTCGGGCAGGTCACCGGCGGCGGCCTTGCCGACGGCGATCGCCGCGAACAGCAGCAGCACGGCCAGCTGGAGCCCGACCAGGCCGTACTGGAACCACTTGGTGGCGGTCATCCCCCGGTAGCTCATCGCGGTGGCACCGGCTATCAGCAGGACGACGGTGAGCAGGTGGACGGCCGTGTTCCGGTCGAGATCGGCGACCCAGCCGCTGCCGGTCATCTCGCCGAGCATCAGGTAGAGGAATTCGGTCGCCACCCCGGCCAGGTTGGAGAGCACGATGATCGTCGCGACGGTCAGCCCCCAGCCGGCCATCCAGCCGACCCGGGGGCCGAAGGCCTTGGCGGTCCAGGTGAAGGACGTTCCGCAGTCCGGGAAGTCCTTGTTCAGCTCCTTGTAGGCGAACGCGACGAGCAGCATCGGCAGGAAGCCGGCCAGGAAGACCGCGGGCATCCGGACGCCGACCGCGGTGACGGTCGGGCCGAGCGTCGCGGTCAGGCAGTAGACCGGGGCGACCGTCGAGACGCCCAGCACCACACTGCCCAGCAGGCCCACGGAACCGCCCCGTAGACCCTTGTCCCCCGCTCCCCCGGCCGTCCCCGGGTCGGGGACTCCACCACTGGTGCCACTGACCGGGGCACCCTGCGGAGCGCCGGGCGCCGTTGCCCGGCCGCTACTCGTGTGCTCTGAGAGCTGCTGATCAAACACCAGCGCACTCTAAGTGCGGACACGGAATGTTGAATAGACCAACTCTTGGTGATTTTATGCACTTACGATGACTTTTCCCCTCTTGACTCCCCCCTCCGGATCCTTCTCGCGGTAGCGCACGGTCCAGATCGATATAGGTTAGCCTCACCTAAGTTCGATCTCCCCGTTCCGACCCGTGAAGGAGCGTCGCGTGGCCCCCACCTCCGACGATCTGGCCCCCGCCCCCCGTACCCCCGACCGCCGCAGGTTCCTCCGGGCCGGGATCGCCGGCGGGGCGGTGCTCGGCCTCGGCGGCCTGCTCGCCGCCTGCGGCAGCTCGGGCGGCTCCGGTGGTTCGGCCGGCGCCGGCGGCTCCGGCGGCTCCGGCGGATCGGCCCCGGGTGGTGGCTTCGCGCCCGACCAGAAGTCGGTCAAGCAGGGCGGCGACGACTACGCCACCGTCGTCGAGAAGATGAAGGGCTTCGGCACCGACGCCGCACCCGGCGTCTACCCGCGGACCGTCAAGCACGCGATGGGCGAGAGCGTCATCCCGGCCAGGCCCACCCGGGTCGTGGTGCTGGACACCGGCGAGCTCGACAACGTCGTCTCGCTCGGCATCCAGCCGGTCGGCGTCGTCCACGCCGACGCCTCCAAGTCCCTGCCGTCCTACCTCAGGGACAAGGCCGGCAGCCCCGCCGCCGTCGGCACCATCAACAGCCTCAACCTGGAGGCGATCGCCGCGCTCAAGCCGGACCTGATCCTCGGCAGCCGGCTGCGCGCCCAGGACCAGTACGCACAGCTGTCCAAGATCGCACCGACCGTCTTCTCGCTCCGCCCCGGCTACCCCTGGAAGCAGAACTTCCTGCTCAACGCGAGCACGTTCGGCCTGGAGGCCGAGGCTGGGGCGCAGCTCGACGCCTACCGAGCGGCGGCCACCGCGATCGGCGCCGGGCTCGGCGACAAGCGGCCCACCATCACACCCCTGCGCTTCATGCCGGGCCGCACCCGGCTCTACGCCGAACTCTCCTTCATCGGCACCGTCCTCACCGACGTTCCGCTGCCGCAGCCCGCGATCGAGCAGGTCAAGGAGCTCGCGGTGGAGGTCGGCCCGGAGCAGATCGACAAGGCCGACGCCGACTGGATCTTCTACGGCGTGTACGGCAGCCCCAGCTCGACCAACCAGGACACGGTGCTGGGCGGCGCGCTCTGGAAGACCCTCGGAGCGGTCAAGTCCGGGCAGGCCCGCCCGGTTTCGGACGAGACCTGGTTCCTCGGGCTCGGTGTCATGGCGGCGAACGCGGTCCTCGCCGACCTCAAGGGGTTCGTCGCGCCCGGCAGTTGACCGGGCGCCGTCGGCACGGGCGGCGGCGCGGGCGGCGGCGCGGCGGCGATCTGCCGGAAGTCCTCGCGGGGGTCCTCGGGCTGGTCCTCCCGCGGATCCTTCCGGATGCCCTCGCGTGGTCGTGCGGTGGTCGCACGCACACCGCCGGGTCGGACGCTTGGAGCTGGTCGCGCGGTGCGGGAGGATCGTCGGGACCGTCCCCCGAAGGGCCCGCCGATGACCTCGCCCCACCTCGCCGCAACCGATCCGCGCCTGCCCGGCCCGCCCGGGGAGAGCGCCGGATCCGCACCCCCGCCCGCCGTACCCGGGCCGGCCGCCGCGGCCGGCCCGATGTGCTCGATCGCGACCGCGGTCGAGACGGGCACGGTCGCGCCCGGGTCCACCGACGGCGTGATCCGCCGGGCCCCCTCGCCCCGCCACGACTCGGTGCCGCAGCCGCGCAGCCGGGACGACGCGGACGCGCTCGCCCTCCCCGCGCGGGTCTCCGTGCCGGACCCCTCCGTGGTGGACGGCGACCCGACGGCGGCACGGCTGCGGGCGGCGTTCGCCGAACGGCTGCGGGCCGCACGGACCGAGGGCCGCTCGGTCGCCGAGCTGGCGGCCGCGTGCCGTCGGCCGGTCGCGGAGGTCCGGGCGATGCTCGGCGAGGAGGAGGAGAAGAAGAAGGAGGAGGCCGACGGCGGAGCCGGGAGCAGCGGCGTCACCGAGGCAGGGGCCGGGGCTGACGTCGAGGCCGAGGCCGCGGTCGGGTTCGTCCGCTTCCCGTCGGTCGTCGCACCGCCGGAGGGCGTCCCGTCCGTACCGGCGCAGCGTTCGGTGCGCGAGGAGCTGCGGGCCTTCGGGCCCCTGCGGCCGTCGCCCTCGCGCCGACTGCGCCGGATGCACCCTCAGGCCACACCGGACGGGCAGGAGGCGACCGCACGGGAGACGGCCGCGGCCGGCCCCGCCGGGGCGGGCCTCCCGGGTGCCGCCGCACGGACGGGCGAACTCGGCGGTACGGCGGGGGCGGTGGCGGATCAGGTGGCGCCGGGGGCCGGCGCCGCGACCGCGGCACCCCTGGACGGCGGTGCCCTCCACGCCGAGGCGCCGCACACCGAACCGCAGCTCGGCATTCTGATCGGTGGGAACCCCGGTCTGCCCGAGCCCGTCGGTCGGCCGGAGGAGCGGGCGCCGGTCCGGGTGGCGGCCGAGCCGATCCGGGTCGGCCGCGGCACCAGCCTGGTGGTGCTGCCCTCCTGGCGCCCCGCCATCGCCGTCTCGGTGTCGACCGAGCAGCTGCTGACCGCGACCGGTCTCGGCTACGAGCAACTCGCGGGCGCCCGGCTGACGGTGCTGATGAACCCGAGCGCGCTGCACGACCGGGAGCTGGAACTGCACGGCTGGGAGACCGGTCCCGGCACGCGGGGCCGACGCCGCGGGCGGCCCTGACAGCACGCGCCGACGCCTGGCGACCCCCGCCCCCGACACCGCCGGACGGGTGCCGCCGGCCCCCGCGGGGTGGGTAGGGGGGTGGGCCGCTGCCGGTCGACGGTCAGCGGACCGCCGGGGCGTTCGGGACGTACCCGAGGTCGACGGGCACCGGCGGGTTGCCGTCCACGGCCCAGCCCCGGCGGACGGCGTCCAGCAGCTCCGGAAGCCGGGGCGGCCACAGTGCGTCGGCGTTCTCGTCGGCGAGGTCGGCCGGGGTCCACCAGCGCCAGTCGAGGATCCGGTCGACGGCGTGCACCGCGCTGACGTCACCGACCGGGCCGCGATGCGGTCCACCGGTGAGGTAGATGTGCTCGTGCTGGCGCACCGGGGTGCCGTGCCAGGTGAAGTCGTGTTCCCAGGTGCAGAGCAGCGGGCCGGGTTCGAGGTCGGTCCAGCCGGTCTCCTCCCACAGCTCGCGCCGGGCCCCCTCCCACGGGGACTCGCCCGCCTCCAGTCCGCCACCCGGCATCGTCCAGTGGACGCCGACCTCGTCGTTGTCCGAACGGAGCAGGAACACCGAGCCGTCCTCGTCCAGGACCACCGTGCGGGCGGCCTGTCGCGGCACGCGCTTGTGGGGGCGCAGCAGATTGCGCATCGGGTTTCGCATCGGATCACTCTCGCAGTGGGCCCCCGGAACGTCGAGCGGATGCGCCGCTCCGTCCGGCCTTCGAGCGCTGCGAGCCCTTCGAGTCCTTCAAGCCCTTCGAGTCCTCGGGGGCCTTCACATCCCATCCCTGGGGTCCTTCGGGTCCTTCTGGCCTCCGAACCGCCTGGCGCGGGCGCCGGACCTGCCCGTTCGCCGTACCCTGACGGCCATGCCCGTACCCGCGATCATCTTCCCCGTCGATCCGCTCAACCCGCGCCGGCCCGATCCGCACTTCGCGTGGGAAGCCAGGCTGCTGCGGGAGTTGGGTGGCGAGCACCACCTCGTCGACCACGACGCGCTGCTCGCCGGACGGGCCCCGGAGGCGGTCCGGCGGGTGCCGCGGGACAGCGGACCGCTCTGGTACCGGGGGTGGATGCTCCCCTCCGCCCGGTACGCCGACTTCGCCGCCGCGCTCACGGCACACGGCGGCAACCTGCTGACCAGCGCGCCCGGTTACGCGGCAGCGCATGAACTGCCCGGCTGGTACGGCGTGTTCGAGGGGGCGACACCGGCGAGTGCCTGGATCCCGTCGGACGGACCGGTGGCACCCGGGCCACAGGAGCTGTCGGCAGCCGTGGCCCGAATCGGCGGGAGCGGCCCGGCGATCGTCAAGGACTACGTGAAGTCCCGCAAGCACGAGTGGCACGAGGCCTGCTACGTACCGGAGTTGGCCGACCTGCCGGCCGTCGGGCGGGTGGTGCGGCGGTTCGTCGAGCTGCAGGGCGAGTTCCTGGCCGGCGGGGTGGTGCTGCGGCGCTACGAGGAGTTCGAGCACGCCGACGGCGCTGAGGGCGCCGGCGGCTCCGGGGGCTCCGGGGGTGGCAAGGGGGGCGGGCCGGGTACGGGCGGGCGGGCCGTGGAGGCGCGGGTGTGGTGGCTGGACGGCCGGCCGATCCTGGTCGGGCCGCATCCGGACGCCCCGCGCCGGAACGTCGAGCCCGACCTCACCGAGGTCCGGGCGCTGGTCCGGAGGCTCGGCTGCCGCTTCGTCACCACCGACCTCGCCAGCCGGGCCGACGGCTCCGGCTGGCGGGTGGTCGAGGTCGGGGACGGACAGGTGAGCGACCTGCCGCGCGGAATCGACCCCTCGGGGCTGCTGACCTCGCTGATCACCGCCTGACGGGTCTCGTGACGGGTCTCGCGTGACGGGCCTCGTGTGACGGTCTCCCCCGATGGGTCGCGCCCGGCGGGCCGCCCGGCGGATCGCGGGCAGAGCGCTCCCCGGACCGGGCCCGTCCGGGGAGCGGCCCGGGGGCTACCCGGCGGCGACGGTCTCGGCGGCCGGGTGGCCGTCCGCGATGAACGCCTGCCAGAGCCGGGCGTAGGTGCCGTCCAGGGCGAGCAGTTCGGTGTGGGTGCCGTCCTCGACCACCCGTCCGTGGTCCAGCACGATCACCCGGTCGGCGCGCTCGGCGGTGGTCAGGCGGTGGGCGATGACCAGCGTGGTCCGACCGCCGCTGAGCCGGTCCGCGGCGTGGTTGACCGCCGCCTCGGTGGCGAGGTCGAGCGCCGCGGTGGCCTCGTCGAGCAACAGGACGTCCGGGTCGACCAGTTCGGCCCGGGCCAGCGCGATCAGCTGGCGCTGACCCGCCGAGAGGTTGCGGCCGCGGCCGGCCACCTCGTGGTCGTAGCCGCCCGAGAGCCGGACGATCATGTCGTGCGCGCCCACCGCCCGGGCCGCCGCCTCCACCTCCTCGGCCGAGGCGCCCGGCCGGCCGTACGCGATGGCCTCGCGGACCGTGCCGGCGAACAGGTAGGCCTCCTGCGGCACCACGCCCAGACGGTGGCGGTACTGCGCCAGGTCGTAGCGGGTGAGGTCGACCCCGTCCACCCGGACGGTGCCCTCGGTCGCGTCGTAGAACCGGGCGACCAGCTTCACCAGCGTCGACTTCCCGGCGCCGGTCTCACCGACCAGCGCCACCGTCTGCCCGGCCGGGATGTGCAGGTTCACGTCGGCCAGCACCTTCGGGGCGCCGTCGGCACCGCCGTTGTAGGCGAAGCCGACTCCCTCGAAGTCGATCTCGCCGCGCAGCCCCTTGGGCACCGGGACCGGGTCGGCCGCCGGGGCCGTGGTCGTCGGCGTGCGCAGCAGCTCGCGGATCCGGCCGAGGCCCACCGAGGCCTGCTGGTAGCCGTCGAAGACCTGGGACAGCTGGTTCACCGGTGCGAAGAACAGGTCGATGTAGAGCAGGTACGCGACCAGCGCGCCGACCGTCAGCGTTCCGGCGTCGACCCGGGCGGCGCCGACGATCAGCACCAGCGCGGCGGCCACGCTGGAGAGGAACTGGACGAACGGGAAGTACAGCGAGATGTACAGCTGCGCGCGGACCCGGGCCTCGCGGTACGCGATGCCGCGCGCCACGAAGCGGTCGGTGTTGGTGTCCAGGCGGCGGAACGCCTGCACGATCCGCATGCCGGCCACGTTCTCCTGGAGGTCGGCGTTGACGGCACTGATCAGGTCGCGGGAGCGCTCGTACTGGTCCTTGGACTTCTTGCGGAACACCAGCGTGGCGATCACCAGCAGCGGCAGCACCGCGAAGACCACCAGGGCCAGGCCGGCGTCGATGATCAGCAGGGCGGCGAAGATCCCGGCGAAGGTCAGCAGGCTGACCACGGCCGTGACCATGCCGGTCTGCAGGAAGGACGTCAGCGAGTCCAGGTCCGTGGTCATCCGGGTCATGATCCGGCCGGTCAGCTCGCGCTCGTAGTAGTCCAGGCCGAGCCGGTTGAGGTGGGCGAAGATCTTCAGCCGGAGCGTGTAGAGGACACGCTCACCGGTGCGGCCGCTGACCCGGTTCTCGGCACCCTGCACCAGCCAGTCCAGCAGCACCACGACCAGCGCGGTGAGCGAGGCCACCGCGACGCCGGACATCAGGCTCTTGCGGACGCCCTCGTCGATGCCGTGCCGGATCAGCACCGGCAGGACCAGCCCGGCCGCCGCGTCCAGCGCGACCAGCAGCAGGGCGATGAGCAGCGGAGTGCGGAAGGGGCGCAGCAGGCGGCTCAGGCTGAAGTCCGGGTCGCCGGCCTCGGCCTCGGGGCGGGCGACGGCCGGGGTGTCGGCGGCGGGCGGGAGGGCGGCGACCTTGTCCAGCAGGTCGGGGTCCGCGGTGCGGGCGGCCTTGGACAGGGCGGGGGTGGGGAGCTCGGGGGTCGGGAGCTCGGGGGTGGTGGGAGCGGTCGGCTGCTCGGCGGACGGCTTCCGGTCGGACGGCTTCCGGTCGGGCGCCTGCACGGCCGACGGCTGCCGGGAGTCCTGGTGCCGGGCGGCCGTCGCGTCGGCGGCCGGATCGGCCTGCGGTTCGGCGGGTGCCCCGCTCTGCGGACGACCCGCCTCGGGGTCGGTGATCAGCGCCCGGTACTGGGGACATCGGGCTTCGAGTTCCTCGTGCGTACCGAGGTCCAGCAGGCGGCCGTGGTCCAGGACGGCGATCCGGTCGGCGAGCTGGAGGGTCGAACGGCGGTGGGCGATCAGCAGCGTGGTGCGGCCGGTCATCACCGAGCGCAGCGCGTCGTGGATCTCCGCCTCGACCTGCGGGTCCACCGCCGAGGTGGCGT
The DNA here is from genome assembly GCF_040303045.1 of Kitasatospora sp. NPDC096140. NCBI lineage: Bacteria > Bacillati > Actinomycetota > Actinomycetes > Kitasatosporales > Streptomycetaceae > Kitasatospora > Kitasatospora sp. NPDC096140. The sequence goes on along the minus strand of NZ_JBEOUW010000078.1, from coordinate 8,420 downwards.
CGTCCAGCAGCAGGATCCGGGGGTCGGTGAGGATCGCCCGGGCCAGGGCGATGCGCTGGCGCTGGCCGCCGGAGAGGGTCAGGCCCTGCTCGCCGACCCTGGTCTCGTAACCGTCCGGGAGCGCACGGACGAACTCGTCGGCCTGGGCGGCGCGCGCGGCGGCGACCACCTGCTCGTCCGTGGCGTCCGGGCGGCCGTAGGCGATGTTGGTGCGGACCGACTCGGAGAACAGGAAGCTCTCCTCCGGGACGATGCCGACCGTCGCCCGGACCGAGTCCAGGGTGAGGTCCCGCAGGTCGTGACCGTAGAGGCGGACGGCACCGGCGGCCGGGTCGTAGAAGCGGGGCACCAGCTGGGCCACCGTCGACTTGCCGGAGCCGGAGGCGCCGACCACGGCGAGGGTCTCGCCGGGGGCCAGCTTCAGGCTGAGGCCGTGCAGCACGGGTGCGGGGTGCTCGGGGTCGTAGCGGAACTCGACCTGGTCGAACTCCAGGGCGACGTCGAGGGTCCGGGGGCCGACGGTGGTCCGCCGCGGGGCGTCGCCCGCCCGGACGGTGCCGTGCGCGAGGGCGCCGGACGGGGCGGTGCCGGACGGGGCGGTGCCGGACGGGATGTCGTCGCGCGCCGGATCCGGGGCGGGGTCCGTGGTGAGGTCCAGGGTGAGCGCGTCCGGGCGTTCCCGGACCAGCGGGCGCTCGTCGATCAGCTGCAGGACGCGCTCCACGCCCGCCCGGGCCTGCTGGCCCACCGTGATGATCATGGTCAGCATCCGGACCGGGCCGGTCATCTGCGCCACGTACGTCGAGAAGGCGACGAAGGTCCCGAGCGAGACCTGGCCGTCGACCGCCAGCCAGCCGCCGAAGGCCAGGACGGCGACCTGGGCGAGGGCCGGGATCGCCTGCATCGCCGGGTTGTAGCGGGCGTTGAGCCGGATCGAACGCAGCCGGGCGGCGAACAGGTTGCGGGACGCCTGCTCCAGCTTGTCGAGCTCCTGCGCCTCCTGGCCGAAGCCCTTGACCACGCGGACGCCGCCGATCGCGCCGTCCACCACGCCCGCGACGGCGGCCGCCTCCTGCTGGGCTGCCCAGGTGGAGGGGAACAGGCGCTTGCGGCTGAGCACGGAGACCCACCACAGCGCGGGCGCCATGACCAGGGCGACCAGGGTGAGCGGCGGGGACAGCCAGAGCATCACGATCAGCGACATGACGAACATCAGCAGGTAGCCGGTCATCATCGGCACCATCGAGAGCAGGCCGTTGACCAGCTGGAGGTCGGAGGTCGCACGCCCGACCACCTGCCCGGTGTCCAGCCGGTCCTGGCGGTGGCCGTCGAGCCGGCCGAGCGACCGGAACAGGTCGCTGCGCAGGTCGTGCTGCACGTCTAGGGCGAGCTGGCCCCCGTAGTAGCGGCGGACCTGGGTGCAGCCGAAGACCACGACGGCGGCCAGCAGCAGCACCACCGCCCAGGGGGCCAGCGAGCGGGTGTGGGCGACGATGACGTCGTCGATGATCAGCTTGGTGACCAGCGGCACCAGCGCGGTGACGGCCATGCCGAGGAGCGAGGCGCCGAAGGCGAGCAGCAGGCTGCGGCGCGACCGCCAGCTGTATCCGACGAGGCGGCGCAGCCAGCCGGCGGGCTCGGTGCGCCCGTCGGCGGCGTCCGTTCCGGCGGCGCGCTCGCCGACGGCGGCCTCCGGGGTCGTCGAGCCGGGGGCCGGTGGGCCGCTCGGGGATTGCTCCACCGTGGATCCGTGAGTCTCAGGCATATTTAGGGATGCTAACCATTTCGTCGGGTGGCCGCCACGGCGTTTCCGACCCGGGTGGGTTCGGGGCGGGCCGGGGCAGCCCGGATCGTCCGGTCCGGCGGACTGGGCAACAGCTCGCGGCCGGCAGAGATTCCCGATCGAACATCCGCGCGGCCGACATCGACCACCGCCCGCATCCAGGGTCGCCGACCGCCCGTGCAGTGCCCAGCGACCGCGGGTGGTCCGGCGCAGTCCTTTCGGCCTAGGCCTCCGGGCGGGGACGCGCGCGTAAGCGGCCGTGCCGCGCGGGAAGCGAAACCCGGCGGGACGCGCGCAGCCCAGGGGAAGCACGCGACCCAGGGAAGCGCAGCCCGGCGGAACGACGCCGCTCCCAGCGGAACGCCTCCGCTCCTACTCGGGCACCGACGAGCCCGAGCCGGCCGCGTCCGCGGCGGCGGCGAAGGCGCCGTGGGCGAGGGTGTGCAGCAGGGCGGCCATGCCGTCGCGCTGCAGACCGGACCGCTCACCCTGGCCGGACCGCTCGCCCTGACCAACCCGCTCGCCCTGGCCGGACCGCTCGCCCTGGCCGGGGTTCGAGCCGACGCTGTGCGGGGTCGAGTTGATCAGGCCGAAGACGGCGTGCACGGCGGCGCGCGCCACCGGCTCGGCGGCGGGCTCGGCCAGCGGCGGGTAGGCCTGCCGGACCACGTCCACCCACAGCTCGACATAGCCACGCTGGAGCCGGCGGACCGTACGGCGGTCCTCCTCCTTGAGGTTCAGCAGCTCGCGGTCGTGCAGGGTGATCAGGTCGCGGTCGTCCAGGGCGAAGTCGACGTGGCCGCCGATCAGCGCGTCCAGCGCGGCCACCGGACCGTCGCCACCACCCGCCCGGCGGCGCCCCTCCTCCAGCAGGCGCTCGCTGATGCCGATCAGCAGGTCGGCGAGCATCGCGTCCTTGCCGGCGAAGTGGCGGTAGAGCCCGGGACCGCTGATCCCGACGGCCTTGCCGATCTCGTCCACGCCCACGCCGAGGAAGCCCCGGGCCGCGAACAGTCGCGCGGCCTCCCGGCGGATCTGGTCGCGGCGTGGGAGCGCGGAGGTTGCGGGGACGTTCGGCATGCCGTCCATCGTAGACAGTCGGGTTATCGGTCGTTAACCTGGGCGGCGTAAGTTAACGTTAATTAACGTGGGACCCCATGGGCGCCGAGGCGCCCACCTGGTGCCGAGGGCAAGGGAGCTCTTGGGAATGGTCATCTCAACCGCCGGCGCAGCCACCGGCATCCAGCTCAGCGCGGCAAACGGCACGACGGCGGCGCCGACCGCCCTACCGCCCGGAGCCGCCGCACCGGCGCCCCGGCTCGGCACCTCCGTCGACCCGGGCTCCGCGGCCTACCGCGCCAACACCGAGGCGCACCAGGAGCTGGTCGCCGAGTTGCGCTCGAAGCTCGACGCGGCCGCCCAGGGCGGCGGCGCCAAGGCCCGCGCCCGGCACACCGCACGCGGCAAGCTCCTGCCCCGCGACCGGGTGGACACCCTGCTCGACCCGGGCTCGCCCTTCCTGGAGCTGGCCCCGCTGGCCGCCGACGGGATGTACGACGGGGCGGCGCCCGCGGCCGGGGTGATCGCCGGCATCGGGCGGGTCGCCGGTCGCGAGGTGGTGGTGGTCGCCAACGACGCCACCGTCAAGGGCGGCACCTACTACCCGATGACGGTGAAGAAGCACCTGCGCGCCCAGGAGGTCGCGCTGGAGAACCGGCTGCCCTGCGTCTACCTGGTGGACTCCGGCGGCGCCTTCCTCCCGATGCAGGACGAGGTCTTCCCGGACCGCGACCACTTCGGCCGGATCTTCTACAACCAGGCCAGGCTCTCCGCCTCGGGCATCCCGCAGATCGCCGCGGTGCTCGGCTCCTGCACGGCCGGCGGCGCGTACGTCCCGGCGATGAGCGACCAGGCCGTGATCGTCCGCAACCAGGGCACGATCTTCCTGGGCGGGCCGCCACTGGTGAAGGCCGCCACCGGCGAGGTGGTCACCGCCGAGGAGCTCGGCGGCGGCGACCTGCACTCCCGCACCTCGGGCGTGACGGACCACCTGGCCGAGGACGACGCCCACGCCCTCTCCATCGTCCGCACGATCGTCGCCGGGCTCGGCCCCCGCGCGGCCAAGCCCTGGCCGCTCGCCGCCGTCGAGCCGCCGACCGTGGACCCGGCGGGCCTGTACGGGGCCGTCCCGGTCGACCCGCGCACGCCCTACGACGTGCGCGAGGTGATCGCCCGCCTGGTGGACGGCAGCCGCTTCGCCGAGTTCAAGGCGGAGTACGGCGCGACCCTGGTCACCGGCTTCGCCCGGATCCACGGCCACCCGGTCGGCATCGTCGCCAACAACGGCGTGCTGTTCTCCGAGTCGGCCCTCAAGGGGGCCCACTTCATCGAGTTGTGCGACCAGCGCGGCATCCCCCTCCTCTTCCTGCAGAACATCACCGGATTCATGGTCGGCCGGCAGTACGAGGCGGGCGGCATCGCCAAGCACGGCGCCAAGATGGTCAACGCCGTCGCCTGCACCCGCGTCCCGAAGCTCACCGTGGTGATCGGCGGCTCGTACGGGGCCGGCAACTACTCGATGTGCGGCCGGGCCTACTCGCCCCGCTTCCTGTGGATGTGGCCGGGCGCCAAGATCTCCGTGATGGGCGGTGAGCAGGCGGCCTCCGTCCTCGCCACCGTCCGCCGCGACCAGCTGGAGGCACACGGCGAGCAGTGGCCGACCGAGGCGGAGGAGGAGTTCAAGCGCCCCGTCCGCGAGCAGTACGAGCGCCAGGGCAACGCCTACTACGCCTCCGCCCGGCTCTGGGACGACGGTGTGATCGACCCGATGGACACCCGCACCGCCGTCGGCCTCGCGCTCACCGCCTGCGCCAACGCCCCGCTGGCACCGCCGGCCCCGTACGGCGTCTTCCGTATGTGATCCCTCGTCATGGCGCCCCTGCGTTCGTGATCCCTCCCTTCCGGGTGTGACGTCCACGGCGCCGGTCCGACCCCGGGCCGGCGCCCGACCGCCCACCGCCACCTCCTTCGTACGGCTCCCCTCGACCCGGAGGAACGCCTCCCATGTTCGACACAGTTCTGGTCGCCAACCGCGGCGAGATCGCCCTCCGGGTGATCCGCACCCTGCGGCGGCTCGGTGTCCGCTCGGTCGCCGTGTTCAGCGACGCGGACGCCGACGCCCCGCACGTCCGCGAGGCGGACGTCGCGGTCCGGCTCGGCCCGGCCGACCGCAGCGAAAGCTCGGCGGCCGAGACCTACCTGCGGACCGACCAGATCCTCGCCGCCGCCCGCCGCACCGGTGCCCAGGCCGTCCACCCCGGTTACGGCTTCCTCGCCGAGAACGCCGGCTTCGCCCGCGCCTGCGCCGACGCCGGCCTCGTCTTCATCGGACCGCCTCCCGGTGCGGTCGAGCTGATGGGCGACAAGATCAACGCCAAGGAAGCCGTCCGGACCGCCGGGGTCCCGGTGGTCCCGGGCAGCCAGGCCACAGCGCCCACCGACGAGGAACTCGTCGCCGCCGCCGACGAGATCGGCTACCCGGTGCTGCTCAAGCCGTCCGCCGGCGGCGGCGGCAAGGGCATGCGCCTCGTGCGGGACCCGGCCGAGCTGCCCGCCGAGATCGCCGGCGCCCGCCGCGTCGCACGGACCGCCTTCGGTGACGACACCCTGCTGCTGGAGCGCTGGATCGACCGGCCGCGCCACATCGAGGTGCAGGTGCTGGCCGACGCCCACGGCACCACCGTCCACCTCGGCGAGCGCGAGTGCAGCCTGCAGCGCCGCCACCAGAAGCTGATCGAAGAGGCTCCCTCCGTTCTCCTCAATGCCGAGACCCGCGCCGCGATGGGCGCCGCGGCCGTCCGCGCCGCGGAGTCCTGCGGCTACACCGGGGCCGGCACCGTGGAGTTCATCGTCCCCGGCATCGACCCGGACGCCCCCGCCTCCGCCGCCGAGGGGGTGCGGGACTTCTTCTTCATGGAGATGAACACCCGTCTCCAGGTGGAACACCCCGTCACCGAACTCGCCGTCGCCGTCGCCGTCGGCGCCGACGCGACCAGGCTGGACCTGGTCGAGTGGCAGCTGCGCGTCGCCGCCGGCGAACGGCTCTCCTTCGCCCAGTCCGACGTCTCCTTCCTGGGCCACGCCATCGAGGCCCGCATCTGCGCCGAGGACCCGGAACGGGACTTCCTGCCCACCGGCGGCCGCATCCTCACCCTGGACGAGCCCCGGGGCGAGGGCATCCGCGTCGACTCCGGGGTCGCCCCCGGAACCGTCGTCACCAGCGCCTACGACCCCATGCTCGCCAAGGTCATCGCGTACGGGCCCGACCGCCCGACCGCGCTGCGCCGGCTCCGCGCCGCGCTGGCCGACACCCGCATCCTGGGCGTCACCACCAACACCGGCTTCCTGCGGCGGCTCCTCGCACACCCCGAGGTCGCCGCCGGCCGACTGGACACCGGCCTGGTGGAGCAGACCGCCCAGCAGCAGCCGGCCCTGCTCACCGCGTCGTACTCCCCCGTCAACGCAACCGCTCCGGCCGAGGCCACGACGCCCGCCCACCCCGGGAACGGGACCGACGCCGCAGCGGCCGAACCGCCGTCGCCCGCGCACCTCCTCTACTTCGCGGCCGCGCTCGCACGGCACCTGGAACTCACCCCGGCCGCCACCCCCGGCGGCTGGACCGACCCGTTCTCCCTTCCCTCCGGCTGGCGCCTGAGCGGCACCCCCGCCTGGACCACCCACCGACTCCGTACCCCCGGCCAGGACCCGGTGTCGGTGCGCATCCGTTCGATCACTGCGAGCAACGTAGTCGACGCCACTGACAATTCCGCCGGGCGGGCCCGCGAGGTGGAGCTCCGACTCGGCGACGGGCCGGTGCACCGCGCCCGCGCGGCCCTGGCCGGCGACCGGCTGCACCTGACCGTCGACGGCCTGCAGACCACCTTCTCGCTGGCCACCGACGCCACCCCCGGCCTCGCCGCCGGACCGGTGACCTGGCTCGGCATCGAGGGCGACGCCTGGCCGCTGCACGCCTACGACCCGGCCGTCGAGCGCGCCGCCGGGGCCGGCGCCCACCACGGCGCCCTGACCGCCCCGATGCCCGGCACCGTCACCGTCGTCAAGACCACGGCGGGCGAGACGGTCCGCAAGGGCCAGCCCCTGCTCGTGCTGGAGGCCATGAAGATGGAACACGTGATCGCCGCGCCGCACGACGGCGTGGTCGCCGAGCTGCGGGCCACCGCCGGTGCCACCGTCGCGATGGAGGACCTGCTGGTCGTGGTCACCCCGGTCGAGGAGGCCGCGGCCGGGGAGACCGCCACCGGGACTGCCGCCGCGCCCGCCGCGCCCGCCGAACCCGCCGAACCCGCGGAGGTGCGGTCGTGACCACCCCCGCCCGCGAGCCCGACGCCCTCGACCTGGGCCTGCCCGACCCCGTCCGCGCCCCCGGCCTGCCCGAGGAGGTCCGGATCCACGAGGTCGGCCCCCGCGACGGCCTGCAGAACGAGGGCGCCCTGGTGCCCGTCGAGGTCAAGGCCGAGTTCATCGCCCGGCTCGCCGCCGCCGGCCTGCGCACCGTCGAGGCCACCAGCTTCGTGCACCCGAAGTGGGTGCCCCAGCTGGCCGACGCCGAGGACCTGATGCCCAGGCTCGCCGAGCTGCCGGAGCGCCACCCCGGCCTGCGGCTGCCGGTCCTGGTGCCCAACGAGCGCGGCCTGGACCGCGCGCTCGCCCACCACGCCGGCGACATCGCGGTGTTCGCCAGCGCCACCGAGACCTTCGCCCGCCGCAACCTCAACCGCTCGGCGGACGAGGCCATGGCGATGTTCCAGCCGGTCGTGACCCGGGCGACCGGGGCGGGGGTCGCGGTCCGCGGCTACCTCTCGATGTGCTTCGGCGACCCGTGGGAGGGGCCCGTCCCGATCCCGCAGGTGGTCCGCCACGGCGTCCGGCTGCTGGAGATGGGCTGCTCCGAACTGAGCCTCGGCGACACCATCGGCGTGGCCACCCCGGGCCAGGTGAACGCCCTGCTGACCGGCTTCGCCCGGGCCGGGGTGCCGGCCGACCGGCTCGCCGTGCACTTCCACGACACCTACGGCCAGGCGCTCAGCAACACCCTGGCGGCGCTGCGCGAGGGCGTCACCACGGTGGACGCCTCGGCGGGCGGCCTGGGCGGCTGCCCGTACGCGAAGAGCGCCACCGGCAACCTGGCCACCGAGGACCTGGTCTGGATGCTGCACGGACTCGGCGTCCGGACCGGCGTGGACCTGCGCGCCCTCGTCGCGACCAGCGGCTGGATGGCCGAGCGCCTCGGCCGCCCGAGCCCGTCCCGCACCGTCCAGGCGCTGCTCGGCGCCGCCCGGGGCTGACCGCCCCGCCCCCCCCCCCGGGGGGGCGGCGGGGGGCGGGGGGGCGGCGGCCCCCCCCCCCCCCCCCCCGCCCCCCCACCCCCCCCCCCCCCCCCCCCCCCGCCGCGCCGCCCCCCCCCCCCCCCCCCCCCCGACCGCCCACCGCCACCTCCTTCGTACGGCTCCCCACGACCCGGAGGAACGCCTCCCATGTTCGACACAGTTCTGGTCGCCAACCGCGGCGAGATCGCCCTCCGGGTGATCCGCACCCTGCGGCGGCTCGGTGTCCGCTC
>NZ_JBEOUW010000077.1:0-21089 GCF_040303045.1 Kitasatospora sp. NPDC096140 | reverse complement strand
GAAGGGCCTTCCGGCTGTCTGTGCGCCGCCAGGGACTCGAACCCCGGACCCGCTGATTAAGAGTCAGCTGCTCTAACCAACTGAGCTAGCGGCGCCTGCTGACAGAGAAGACTCTAGCAGCGCCGTGCGTCCGAGCCAAAATCGAATACCGGTCGCCCGGCGTTCATCCGCCGGTCACGACGGCCGCCCCGGCGGGGACCGGCGCGCCCGGCTCGCGCGCCGCCCGGACGCAGGCCCACAGCACCACCGAGGCGCCCGGCAGCCAGGGCTCCCGGTCCTCCGGTGCGACGATCCACCGGCCGGCGCCGTGGCCGGGGGAGTCCGGGCTGTTCACCATGCGCTGCATCGGCGGCACGGTCACCGCGTCACCCTTGCCGTGGCAGAGCAGCGGCGGCACGTCCCGGGCCCACTCCTCCCAGGCCAGCAGCCGGCGCAGCCGGGGCGCCGCGCCCGGCTGGACGAACAGCAGGGTCCGCCCCCGGTAGGCCGCGACCGGCCCGCAGCCCGGGCCGGAGGCCCACAGCTCGTCCAGCACCCGGCGGCCGAACAGGGCCGGCATGCTGATCACGTCGAAGGCGCGCCCGCAGGGCAGCACCGAGGGCGCCCACGGGCGGGTCTCCCAGAGGGCGCGCATGCTGCGCGGGTACTCGCTGGCGGAGGCGAGCCAGGCCTCCCCGGCCACGCTGACGTACTCCACCGACTGATGCGTCCAGATCTCCACGCACAGCAGCCTGCGCCGTGCGCGCCGCCGGCAGGGCGGAAAGCCCCGTTCGCCGGACAGCGCGGCGGGGAACGGCGTACCCTTCCCGCCGCGCATATGCCAGCGGCCTGTGTCCGGGCGGGGGCGCGGCACACCGGACGCGGGCACTGGGCAGGGGAGCTCCGGGGGCGCTCAGTCCTCGTGGCGGCGCGGCTGGAGCAGCGTGCGGCCGTACTCGATCATCTTGGCGGCGTAGTCCGGGGTCCAGTCCGCCCGCACGGCGATCTCGGCGTCCGACAGGGCGTCGAACCGGCGCGGGTCGGCGAGCTGGGCGGCGGCGACGGCCTGGAAGTCGGTGGCCCGCTCGGCCGCCGCCCGGAAGGCCAGGGCCAGCTCGGTGGAGCGGCGCAGCAGCTCCGCCGGGTCCTCGATCGACTCCAGGTCGAAGAATCGTTCCGGCTCCGGTTCGGCGGACTGCGGCTCGAACAGCAGCTGCGCCGGACGCACGCGCCTGGTGGGCTCGGTCGACTCTGCAGGGGAGTCGGGCATGGACGGACACCTCCGGGGTCTCGGTGGGGCGGGCAGAGAGCTGCTCCGGGCTGCGCCGCCCGGGTTGTGGCCGTCGTCCATTGTCTCGCGGCGAGGGCCGGTAGCGGAACGGTGCGCGTGCGGGCGCTATTCCCCAGCGCGCGCCGCAGGCGTGCTCCGAGTGCCGCGCATCCGGATCGCGTGCGAACCGGTTGTGTCGGTGCGGTTCCGTGTAGTCCAGCCACCCACAGATCGGGGAGATCCCATGCACGTGCGGACGATCCTGCGCTTCGTCCTGCCCTTCGGCGCCCTGTCGGCCGCCTCCGCCCTCGGCCTGGCCACGGCGGCGCCGGCCGTCGCCGCCGAGACGGCGGTGGTGGTGCAGGGCGGGGTGAGCGCCCCGGGCGGCCCGTCGCAGGCGACCTGCCCCAGCGGCACCCACCTGACCGGCGGCGGGTACCAGCTGCCGGCCGGGACGCACGACACCGTCACCTACAACGGCCCGTCCCAGGACGCCCGCAGCTGGTACGTGCAGGCCGACCACACGGCCGTCAAGGCCTTCGCGGTCTGCGAGACCGAGGACTGACCGGGGGCCCCGGCCCCGGCCCGGGCGCCGATGCCCCGGACGGAGTCGGGCCGTTACCGCAGGCGGACCCGGTGGCCGGCCAGGTGGTGCAGCACCTCGTGGTTGGCCTCCCAGCCGTCCGGGAACGTCACCGGCACCCCCAACTGCACCGGCTCGGTGGCCGGGTGCTCGTCCAGCAGCTCGGCGATCCCGGCCCGGGCCACCACGATGCAGACGTGCCGGTGCCGGGAGGCGAGCACGCAGAGCCGTCCGGTCTCCAGGTGGAAGGCGGTCGCGTCGGGGCGGCCGGAGAGCGGGTGCAGCACCACGGTGACGTCGTACTCGCGCCCCTGCAGCCGGTTGGCGGTGTCCACCGTGACGGCTGGCCCGGCCGTGCCGTCCACCGGGACGCCGGCCTTGAGCAGGGCCGCGCGCACCGCCGCCGCCTGGTCCCGGTGGGCGGTGCCGACGGCGATCCGGTCCGCGGTGAGCGGCGCGTCGCCCTGCTCGGAGTGCGCCGTCAGCCCGCGCTCCAGCAGCCGGCGCACCGTCGCCGCGACCGCCGCGACGGCCTGCGGGTCGGTCCGGACGGTGTGCCGGGCGGGCAGCTCCAGCAGCGCCCAGCCGTGCTCGGCGGCCCGGTCGATCGCCGCGTCCAACGCCGAGCCGTCGGGACGGACGGTGCCGGTCATTCGGCGGTCGTCCGGGCCGGTGCCGGAGCGGAACGGGGTGTACGGGTAGAAGGCCCGGGAGATCAGCGGCGCCGCGCTGGCGGGCAGCCGCCAGGAGACCGGCAGCCGGTGCGGCTCGATCTGCGGGTTGTGCGCCAGCATGGTGACCACGGCGCTGCCGGACGGGTCGTACGACAGGCCGGCCCACTGCTCGGTGCCGACCACGGTGAACGGGTCCAGCTGGCCCGGGTCGCCGACGAACAGCGCCCGCTCGAACAGCCGGGCCACCGCGAGCAGGGCGTCCGAGCGCATCTGGTACGCCTCGTCGACGATCGCGTGCCGCCACGGCGCCTCGGCCCGCACCCACTGCCACTTGGCCGAGGTGGAGATCACCACGTCGTGCTCGACCAGGTCGGCGATCTTGTCCGAGGGCGTGACCCCGGCGTGCTTCAGCACCTCCGGGCCCGGACGGGAGTCCGCCGCGTGCAGCCGGCCGATCGTCAGGCCCGGCGCCTTCTCGGCCAGTCGGCCGACCAGGTCGTCCACCTGGCCGTTGGTCTGGGCGACGATCATCAGCCGCTCGCCGGCCTCGACCAGCTCGCGGGCGGCCCGCACCACGAGCGTCGACTTCCCGGCGCCGGGCGGCGAGTCCACCACCACGCCGCGCGGGGCGCCGGCCGGCGGGCGGACGGTCGCGGCCAGGATCCCGGCCACGGCCGCGTCGGCGGCCGCTCCCGGGGCCTGCTCGGGGTCCGGCCGGCCGTGCCGGTCCGGCCGGGGGGTCGAGGCGGTCATCACTCCCACTCCTCGGAGGCGGTCGCGGCGGGTACGGGCGGTGCGGCGCCGGGCGGGCCGCCGTGCGTCCAGGGGGTGTCGTCCGGCTCGGGCAGCGGCGCGGACTGGCGGACCGTCAACTCGAACAGGGTGAAGGTGACCGGCTCGCCGGGCTCGGGCAGGCTGCCCGGCTCCGGCTCCTTCCTGCGGCCCATGCCGGACAGCACCCGCAGCGTGATGGTGCCCTCGGCGGTGTCGACCGCCACGATCTCGGCCTTCTGCGCGGCCGGGCTCCCCGACTCCGGCCGGGGGGACCCCCACACCCGGTGCACCTCCCGGCCGAGGTCCGCGTGCGGGCGGTCGGCGGTGCGCAGGGTGACCAGCGGGCGGGGCTTGGGGGAGCGGCCGGTGGTGTCCCAGTCCGGCACCACCTCCGTCACCTCACCGCTGAACGCCTCGCCGGCCAGCCGGTGTTCGGCCATCGCCAGCGGGTCGTCCAGCGCCTCCTGGACGTCCAGCCGGGCCTGCTCGCGCTCGCGCTGGGCGAGTTTGCGGGCGGCGGTGACGGCGTCGTCCTGCCGGGGCTGCGGGGGCTCGCCCGCCGCCAGGCGGTCCCGGTGGCCGGTGTACGACCAGCGGTCGCCCGTCCAGCGCTCCTCCAGGTGGCCGGCCGGCGGCAGGCCGCGCAGCAGGTCCAGGCCCTGCCAGACGTCCCGCCAGGTCGGCAGCAGGACGGCCGTCAGCACCTCCTCCAGCTGCCCGACCGCGGCCCGCACCGCTGCCCGGGCGCGCTCGGCGGCGTCCTCGTCGTGCTGCTCGGTGCTGTGCCGCAGGGCGCCCACGGCGGAGTCGTAGCGGGCGATCGCCGGGGCGAGCACGGCCTCGTCGAAGCGGGGGTCGGTGGCCGGGCCGGCCGGCGGGTGCAGCAGCTGCCCGTGCTCGTCCCGCGCGGACTCGGCCAGCTCGGCGGCCTCGGCGCCGGTCAGACCGGGCGGCGGGCGGTGCCAGGCCAGCCGGGCCGCCAGGTGCTGGTCCTCCAGGTGGCTCTGGCCGGTGGCCCAGTGCCGCGCCAGCAGACCGGTCATCGGCAGCAGCAAGCTGGAGCCGGGCACCTGGGCGCGCTCGCTGAGGTGGGTCAGCCAGCGGCCCAGCAGCGGCACCCGGACCGGGGCCGGGTAGGGGCCCGGCTCGTCGTCCTCGACGGTGCGGCGGAAGCGGGTCGAACGGCCGATCAGGGCGAGGTGGTGGATCCCCGCGCCGTTCGGCACGACCAGCTGCGGGGCGTCCGCGCACAGTTCGCGGAACACCTGGGTCTTCTCGCCGGTCTCCGGGTCCTTCTCGGAGCCCTCGATCTGCTCGACGTCGTCGGCGAAGGACTCCAGGTAGGGCAGCAGGTCGGCGGCCAGCTCGGCCAGGAAGTCGAACCGCAGAGTGCGGTTGAGCGGCTGCGGCACCAGATGCAGCCGGGGCGCGTCCCGGTCGGTGCCCAGCATCATCGCCAGCGGCGCGCCGGCCTCACCGGCGGCGGTCAGCGGGACGAGCACCATCGGGCGGTCGGACAGGTGCCGGTGCCGGACGGTGGCCAGCGGCTCGGCCCGGCCGCTGCGGACGGCCTCCAGACGGGCCAGGGTGGTGAGGAGACTCATGCCTTCCCCAGGGCTTCCGCGCGCAGGGCGGCCGCGTAGGCCAGACGCTCGGCGGCGTCGTCCGCGCCGTCGTCCGTACCGCCCGCCCCGTCGGCGCCCGCGCCGCCGCCGGCGGCGGCCAGGGCCTCGGAGACCGTCCGGATGCTGCCCAGCTCGCCGCGCACGCCCCGGCCCAGCTGCTCGACCCGGTCGCCGCAGCGGGCCCGGGCCCGGCAGTGGAAGCCGAGCTCGCACGTGGACAGGCAGTCCGGGCTGTACGCGGCGGGCACCGCCTCGACCGCGGCGACCAGCTGCTCGGCGGACCGCGCCGGCGTGCCCGCCTCGTCGGACGCCAGGTCGAAGTCCGCGTCCGGCGGCAGCGCGTCCAGCAGCCGACCGATGCCGGTCATCCGGCTCAGCTGGCGGCGGGTGGTGGCCAGCTCGCGGCGGACGTCGACGGCGACCGCGGTCGGCCGGTTGCCGAAGTCCTTGGGGCAGACCAGCAACACGCTCGTCCGGGGGCTGCCGGGCAGAGCCTGCTCGGTGTAGGGGTCGTCGCCCAGGGGCAGCCCGGCCGCCGAAGCCGCGGCCTGCTGGAGCGCCAGCACGTACACGGCGGCCTGGCGGGCGGCGGCGCCGACCTTGGCCGGGTCCGCGCTGCCGTCGACCACCGGGAACGACTTGATCTCGACCACCGTGCACCGACCGCCGTGCACCACGAGCGCGTCCGGCTCCAGGTAGGCGGTGCTGCCGGCCACCTCCAGGCGCAGCAGCGGGTGGTCGAGCAGCGTCCAGGACTCCGGGTCGGCGGCGGCCCGGGCCAGCGCCTGGGCCGTCCGGTCGGCGCGGACGGCCGGGCCGGAGCGCTGCAGCAGGTCCGGCACCTCCAGCGGGGCGTGGCCGTCGACCGGGAGGTCGAGGTGGCGGCGCAGCGGCTCCAGCAGCGCGGCGTAGTCGTCCGCCTTCAGCCGGGACTCGAAGATCACGCCGCGGGCGATCGCGAAGGGGGACTGGCCGAAGGGGGCGGGGCGGCCGAGCCGGGCGGCCAGCGCCGACTTGTCGATCCCGGCCGCGTCGAGCACCGCACGGCGGTGACAACCCGGATTGGCCGCGAGCGCGGCGAGGGAACGGGCGTTCAGACTGCGCTGGAGGGCCGGTCCGCGCAGCTCGGCGAGCCGCTGGGCGAGCGGCTCAGCGGACCCGCCGGGCGGGACGTTCGTCGAGACGTTCATGGTGCGGCCCAGTGTCGCATCCGGGTCCGACAACGCGGTGCGGACCGGCCGCGGCGGACCGTGCGGGTGGCCTTACAGGTGGCCGTGCGGTGGCCGGAAGCGGTGCCCCGCGACCCGCCCGAACCAGCCTGCGCCCCGTCCGCACGGGCCTGCGACGGCGGCCGCACCGGCCCGCGATCGTGGCCGCCGCCCGGGTGGGGGATCATGGAACCCGGTGCTCGATGGTGAGACCGACCGTTGCACCGCCCCGTTGCGAGGAGCCCCCCATGCCCGCCCGAATAGTGCTGGTCCGCCACGGCGAGACCGAGTGGTCCGCCACCGGCCGCCACACCGGCCGCACCGACATCCCGCTGACCGACGAGGGCCGCGCGATGGCCCGGGCCCTCGGTGCCCGCCTCGCCCGGGCCCCCTGGGACGGCCTGCCGGACGCGCTCGTCTACACCAGCCCGCTCGGCCGCGCCAAGGAGACCTGCGCCCTGGCCGGCTTCGGCGACCGCGCGGTGGAGCGCCCCGAGCTGATGGAGTGGGACTACGGCCAGTACGAGGGCCGCACCGGCGCGGACATCCGGGCCACCGACCACCCCGGCTGGCTGATCTGGCGGGACGGCGTGCCCGGCGGCGAGAAGCTGTCCGAGGTGGCCGCCCGGGTGGACGACTTCCTCGCCGGCCTCCACCAGGAGCACGGCGTCCCCGAGCCGGACACCACCGTGATGCACTGCGCCGACCGGGACGTCGTCCTGTTCGCGCACGGCCACCTGCTGCGCATCCTGGCCGCCCGCTGGCTGGGCCTGCCGCCCGAGTTCGCGCAGCGGTTCAAGCTCGGTACGGCGGCGCTGTGCGTGCTGTCCTGGGAGTACGGCGCCCCGGCCGTGGAGATCTGGAACGACCTCTCCCACCTGGACGCCCTGAACGCCGGGCACTGACGCCCGGCTGCACCCCCGCCTCCGGCGGCCGCCGCAGCTCCGGCTAGGCGGCCGCCGCCCGGTCGTACTCGGCCAGGAACCGCCGCACCTCGGGCACCGCGGCGTGCGGGCGCAGCCGTCCCGCGGTGTCCGCCAGCATGCTCCGGATCCGGGCCGAGCGGACGTCCGCGAACAGCGCGACGGCGGACGAGCCGTGGTGCGCCGCGCCGGCCAGGTCCCCCCGGCCGAGGCGGTCGTGGGCCAGCTCGGCGGTGTACAGCACCCGGTTGCGCAGGAAGTGCGGCTCCTGCAGCGTCATGGCCAGCCCGGCCTGCTCGCTGGCGCGGTCCCAGTCGCCGAGGGCGGACCAGCACTGCGACTGGAGGCCGGCGATCTCGGCCTCACCGAAGAAGGACATCCACTCCGGATCGGCCTCGGAGTGACCGCGGCCGAACAGCGCGTACGCGCGGCCGAGTGCGCGTTCGCAGGCGGCGCGGTCCTGCAGCAGCGCCCAGGCGCCGGCCTCGCGCATCGCCAGCAGTGCGAGCAGTCGCTCGGAGCCCAGGCCCCGGGCGGCGACCTGCCCGGCCTGCGCGGCGCGCAGCGCCTCCCGGGGGCGGCCGGCGTCCCGGGCGAGGAAGGCGCTGTTGCAGAAGACGTGCGCCTCCAGTGCGGAGTCCCCGGCCATCCGGGCGGTGGCCAGCGCCTCGGAGTAGAACGAGCGGGCGTCCGCGAGCCGGTTCGAGTCGTGTGCCAACCACCCTACCGAGATGGCGAGTTCACCGGCCCCGGCCTGCAGCCGGCGTTCCGTCGCGGCGCTGTACTCGCCCTCGTTGAGCAGGACGTACGCGTTGCGCAGCGACTGCCCGGCGAGCTCGTAGAGGGCGTCGGCGCCGTGCGCGTCGTCGGCCAACCGGATGTCCCGGACGGCCTGTTCGACACCGAACACCTCGGCGGCGCCGACCCGGCGCAGCGGCGGCACCGGCCCGGGCCGGCCGGGCACCGGCGGGTCGGCCGACAGCAGCGACGGCGCGGCGAACTCCGCACCGGGAAGGGCGCCTCGGCCGGTGAGGACACCGGAGGCGCCGTCGGTGCCGGCCGACCGGCCGGCGGCCGTGGCCGGCCGGTCGATGCCGATCACGGCGGCCAGCGCGGTGGTGCCGCCGGCCAGGAACGTACGGCGACGCACGTCGTCGTTCTCCTCGTCGAGATAGGGCGATCCATCGGGCCCCCGGGGCACCGCGCCGGGACTCGGCCACGGGGGGCCTTCCGGGGCGGTTGGATCCGCGTACGGCGAGGCAGCGTACGGGAGTTGAGTGGAGAGTGGTGAGCGCGGGGCGGGCAGGGGCGGGAACGGCGGGTGGAGCGGAGGCGGCTCGGCCCGCCCGGCGCCGCCGTCCGCCGAGCGGCGGCGGACGGCGGTCCGGGGGGCGAAGCCGAGGTCGCCGAGCGTGCTGCCCGGCCACATGTGCCGGAAGACCCGCTCGTAGGCGTAGTTGGGGCAGCGGATCTCACCGGACTCGACCCGTCCGACGTAGCGGGCGTCGCAGGACACGTGCTCGCCGATCTCGCGGGCCGCCCGGCGCACCGCCATGGCGAACTCGCCGGGAGAGCGGTCGCCGCGCAGCGCGCGCATCACGGTGTTGGGGGACGGTCGGTTCGGCTCGGCCGGTGGGGTGGCTGCCATGGCGCCGAGAGTACTCGGAGTCACCGACCGGACACATGGGGTTCGCGGGAGATATGAGGGCAATCCCGGGCAGAGCGGGCGATGTTGCGGGATATCTGCCATGAAATGCCATGCCTTGCTGTAAGGCGCCCCGTGGCCTGGGGTGCATCCCCGGCGTTGTCCTGATACGTGGAAGCCCGGGCCGTCGCCCCGGCCCGTCCCAGCCCGGTGGCCCCTCCGGGCGGCGGTGCTTCCGGATCCGACGAGGTACAGGAGGGCCCATGATGGCCACCGGACTGCCGCAGCACCGACCCGTCGGCGGGGGCGTGATCGCCGGCGCAGTCCCCGCCCTGCTGCCCGATCCCGCCGACGACCGGATCCCCGGCCGGGGTCCGGTCGAGGGCGGCCACGGCCCCCGCAGCGGCCCCCGGCGCGAGCGCCTCGCCGACGAGGGCACCCTCGTCACCGCCTGTGACACCGTGACGGTCGCCCTGCGGCACGGTCTGGAGGCCGTCGACATCCTGAGGCTGCGCCGCGCCTGCGGCGTCGTGCTGCAGAGCCGCAACGGCAGCACCGTCTCCTTCCTCGTCCCGGCCGGCACCTGGGAGACCTGGCACCTGCCCGGCAGCTCCTGTACGGCCGGCGCCCTCGTCCCCTCCGCCACCGACCCGCGCTGGGTGATCCCGCCCGCCGGCTCCGGACCCGCCGCCCGCCCGACCGACGCCTGGGTGCTCCGCTCCGCCCTCTGCGAGGCCGCCTGCACGCTCACCGCAGGCGGCCTCGGCCCGTTCTAGCGGCCGTGCCGCGCGGATCCCGCCGGGCCGCGAGCACCGCTCGCCCCTCCGGCCCGATCCCCGTGGCACGGCCCTGACCGGTAGGTGTGCGCTTTCGGCGGCGGCGACTTCCCCTGCTGCGCTTGTAGGGGTCGGCGGCACCACCCTTCTGGCCTGCGGCGGCACCACCTTTCTGGCCTGCGGCGGCACCACCCGTCTGGCCTGCGGCGATAATGGCCGACATGGGACGAAGCAGTAGGGCCGCGCGTGGCGGCGAGGCGGCGGCCACGACCGGCGCGGGTGGCCGCACCCACGCCCAGGGGCCGCTCACCCGCCCCGTCGGCTCCGGGCTGGCCGAACTGCGGCCCGACCGCGATCGCCCCGCCGCGTGGTCGCTGCTGATCGACGGCGCCCCGCAGTCCATGGTCGACCTCGCCGATCCCACCCACCTCGGCTTCGAGTACCAGCGGCGGCTCGGGCACCTGATCGACCTGGTCGCCGCGCCGGGCCGCCCGTTGACCGTCCTGCACCTGGGCGGCGGCGCCCTCACGCTGGCCCGCTACGTCGCCGCCACCCGGCCGCGTTCCCGCCAGCAGGTCGCCGAGATCGACACCGCGCTGACCGAACTCGTCCGGGCCGAACTGCCGTTGGACCGCGGCTGGCAGATCAAGGTGCGCGGCGGGGACGCCCGCAGCGTGTTGGAGCGCACCCCCGAGGGCACCGTCGACCTGGTCATCACCGACGTCTTCTCCGGCGCCCGCACCCCGGCCCACTGCACCACCGTCGAGTTCACCACCCTCGCCGCCCGCGCCCTGGCCCCCGGCGGCTGGTACTCCGCGAACATCGCCGACGGCGGCGCCCTCCCCTTCGCCCGCTCCCAAGTGGCCACCCTCGGCGCGGTCTTCCCCGAACTCTGCCTGATCGCCGACCCGGCCGTCCTGCGGGGCAAGCGCTTCGGCAACCTCGTCCTGGCCGCCGCCCACACCCCCCTCCCGGTCACCGACCTCACCCGCCGTGCCGCCTCCGACCCGGCTCACGCCCGGGTCGAACACGGCCGCGGCCTCACCGACTTCGCCGCCGGAGCCGCGCCGGCGACGGACGCCACGGCCGCGCCGTCCCCGGAACCGCCGCCGGGCGTCTTCCGCTGACGGCGGGCGGGCGCCGTCCGGCCCCGTCGGGCCCGTCGAGCCCCGCTGTGCCGGGTACCGCGTCTCGGCAGCCGCTCTCGTGCGCCCCGGTCCCGGTGCGAACTCCCTGCGACGGCGGCGGAGGCCGTCAGGTCGGGGCGCCTCGCTAGTGGCCGCGCGGAAGCCCGCGGTGCTTGCACATGGCCGCCCCGGTGAGCAGCAGCCCGGCGGCGATGGGGGCGAGTACGGCGGTGGCGGTGGCGGAACCGTGGTGCACGGGGGTCACCGTGGCGGTGTCGGCGATGGCGAGGGTCTCGGGCGTCCCGCCGGCGCCCGGTGCGGCAGGGCCGGCGGGGGCCGTCGTCGCGTCACGGTCGGTGGAGGCCCCGGTCACCGGGTCGGTCTCGGAGGCCTCCAGGACGGGTGGGGTGTCCGCGCCCTCGCGCTGCCGCGGCACGGTGGAGCGGGTGGCGCCGGGGTGCGTCTCGGCGGAGGGCGGGGCCGCGGGCTCGCCGTCGCGGACGGCGCGGGCCTCGGCCGGGTCGGCCTGGGCGGGGTCGGTGTCGAGCAGGCCGGAGGCGATCGCGAAGGCGTCGGGGACGGCCGCCCGCTGGCCGGGGAGGGGCAGTCCGCCGGCCCGGATCCGATCCTGCAGGCTGCCGCCGGACGTCCCGGCGGCCCCGCCGGCCGAGCCGTCGGCGAGGCCCCCGGGAGGCCCGGGGGAGCGGCGCGGCGCTTCGCCCGCCGACGGCCCCTGCCCGACGGGGCGTTCGGCTGACTGCCCGTCGGGTGCGGGGGCGCCGGGTGCGGCCGCGTCGAGCGTCGGTGCATCGAGCGTCGGTGCGTCGAGGGCCGGTGCGTCGAGGGCCGGTGCGCTGTGCGGGACGCGGCGGACGGCGGGTCGGGCCGGTTCCGGCAGCGGATCGGCGGACGCCGCGTACGCTCCGGCCACGCCGAGGCCCCAGAGCTGTGCGAGCAGGGCTCCGGCCGCCGCCACGGCGCGGGGGCGGGGCAGCCACCGCGCGATCCCGCGCCGGGCTCCGGCGACGCCGTGGGAGGCGGGTTCCCGGGGCTCGGTCGCGTGATTGGCTCGCACGTGAGTTGAGAACGAGCGGACGGGTGGTGAGGTCACGCCCGCCGTCACGGACAGTCATCGCGAGAGTGGCCCCGGGCCGGCGTTCCCCGGGGCCACCGACCGCGCGGCGGTCAGGAGTTGGGACGCAGGGTCCAGGTGACCGTCATCACACCGGTGACGGCGCCGTCGGCGCGGGTGATCTCGACGGTGACCGGGAACTCCGGGCGGTCGCCGGCGTCCAGCTCGGCGACGATCTCGGCGGCCGGGCGGCCGAGCACGGCGGTGGCGGTGACCTCACCCATGGCGAGCTTCTTGTACGCGATCTCGGCGTTCACGGCCAGCGGCACGGCGCGGGACAGCTGGTCGCCGAAGGCGGCGAGCACGATGCAGCCGCTGGCGGACTCGGCGAGCGTGAACATCGCGCCGGCGTGCGGGCCGCCGACGTGGTTGTGGAACTCGGGCTGGTCGGGCAGCCGGAGCACGGCGCGCTCCGGGGTGGTCTCCAGGTACTCAAGCTTCAGGGTGTGCGCCATCGGCACGGTGGCGTCGAGCATCTGGCCGATCTTAGGTGTGGTCATGGCGACGATGTTACTAGCCGGTAGCTTGCGGCGGCAGGGGCCGATCGGAAAAGCCGGGCCACCGGGCGCAATTGAAGGGGTGCGAGATCGGGGAACGCGAAAACGCCCGAGGGGCCGATCTCTTGAAGAGATCGGCCCCTCGGGCTCTGGGGTGAGTGACGGGACTCGAACCCGCGGCCACCTGGACCACAACCAGGTGCTCTACCAACTGAGCTACACCCACCATCTGTCCGGTCCGTTCCCGCTCTCGCGTTCCCGTTCCGACAGGAAGAACTCTACAGGATCCGAGAGGGTGCTCGCGCCAGGGTTCCGTTCCGGCGGACGCGGCACCCCCGCGGACCCTGATCCGGGCCGCC
This sequence comes from Kitasatospora sp. NPDC096140, assembly GCF_040303045.1. Lineage (NCBI taxonomy): Bacteria > Bacillati > Actinomycetota > Actinomycetes > Kitasatosporales > Streptomycetaceae > Kitasatospora > Kitasatospora sp. NPDC096140. The sequence continues at coordinate 8,517 of NZ_JBEOUW010000077.1, read as the reverse complement.
GCCGGGTGCTCCCGGGTGCTCCGGGGTGCTCCCGGGTCAGCTCGTGGGGGCCTGGTGCTTCGCGGCGATGGTCCGCGCGGTGTCGGCGTCCGGGCCGGGCTGGGGGACGAACACGGCCTCGCGGTAGTACCGCAGTTCGGCGATGCTCTCCCGGATGTCGGCGAGCGCCCGGTGGTTGCCGCCCTTCTGCGGGCTGTTGTAGTACGCCTTCGGGTACCAGCGGCGGGCCAGCTCCTTGATCGAGGAGACGTCCACGATCCGGTAGTGCAGGTGCTTCTCCAGGGCCGGCATGTCCCGGGCCAGGAAGCCGCGGTCGGTGGCCACCGAGTTGCCGCACAGCGGCGTCTTCCCGGCCTCCGGCGCGTGCTCGCGCACGTACGCGAGGACCCGCTCCTCGGCCTCGGCGAGGGTCACCCCCTGCTCCAGCTCCTCCAGCAGGCCGGAGGCGGTGTGCATCGCGCGCACCACGTCCGGCATGTTCGCCAGGGCCTCCGCCGGCGGCCGGATGATGACGTCCACGCCCTCGCCGAGGACGTTCAGCTCGGAGTCCGTCACCAGCACCGCGACCTCGACCAGGGCGTCCCGGTCGAGGTCGAGGCCGGTCATTTCACAGTCGATCCATACCAAACGGTCATTCACGCAACTCACCCTACGGCGCGATCACGCGCCGCGGGGACCGGTGGAGCCGAGCGGGGTGCCGGAGCACAGCCTTCGGCCTGGTGCTCCTCCGCCCCGCCGTGCGCGCCGCGGCCGTCCGCGTGCTCGCCCTCCCGGCCGGTGCGGACCGCGTGTCCGTCCCGTCCGGCACGGGCCTCGCGCGCCGTCCGGGCACCGTCGGCCGCGGGCCGACCGCCCTGGGAGCGGACCTGCGGCGCCCGTGCCTGCCGGCCGCGGAGCTCGCCTGCCCCCGCCCCCGGTGCGGGCTGCCCGGCCGGGGCCGGCATCCGTCCGGCGGCCGCACCGTGACCGCGACCGGCCGCGCCCGGCTCGTCCGCGGGCCGTTCGACCGCGCTGCGGTGCCCCTGGCCCTGACCGCGCGCCCCCGGCTGGGGCAGGCCGTCCTCGGCCGCTGCGTGCTCGGCGGTGCGCGGCGGACGTCCCGCACCCGACCCCGCCTGCGGCGGGACCAGCGGCGGCCGCACCGGACCGCGCCCCGCCGCACCCTGCTGCCCGGGGTGCGGCTGCTGCGCGGCGGTCTGGTGCGGGTACGGCTGACCGGCGCGGGCGTGGAAGGCCTGGGCGGCCGGCGTCCCGGCCTGTCCCGGACCGAACCCGACCGGCTGGCCGTGCGCACCCGGCTGACCGTGGCCGACCGGCTGCCCGTGCACCGGCTGTCCGTGCGGACCGACGGGCACCGCTGCCCCCGGCGCGAACGGCTGTGCCGACGGCCCGCCGTGCGCCCCGCCGAACAGCGCACCGCCCGCCGCGGAGGAAGCGGCCGCGTGCGACAGCGCGCCGGGCAGCCGCAGGTCGCCGCCGTGCGCACCGGCCGCCCCGGGCGACTGCTGCCCGGGACGACGCGCCCGGTAGCTGGTCCGGTACGCGGCCGGGGACACCCCGAGCTGGCGGCGGAAGTGCCCGCGCAGCGCCACCGGCGAACGGAACCCGCACCGGCGCGCGACGTCGTCCACCGACAGCTCCGAGGTCTCCAGCAACCGCTGCGCCTGGAGCACCCGCTGGGTGATCAGCCACTGCAGCGGGGCACTGCCGGTGAGCGTGCGGAACCGCCGGTCGAAGGTGCGCCGGCTCATGTACGCGCGGGCCGCCAGCACCTCGACGTCGAACTGCTGGTTGAGGTTCTCCAGCGCCCAGGTGACCACCTCGGCCAACGGGTCGTTGCCGATCTCCTCCGGTAAAGACTGATCGATGTACTGCGCCTGTCCTCCGCCGCCACGGCGACTGGGCACCACCAGGCGGCGGGCCAGCGCGTTGGCCGCCTCGGCGCCGTGGTCGCTGCGCACCACGTGCAGGCACAGGTCGATGCCGGCGGCGGTGCCGGCCGAGGTGAGCACGTCGCCGTCGTCGACGAAGAGCTCGCGCGGGTCGACGTGGACCCGCGGGTAGCGCTTGGCCAGGGTCGGCGCGTACATCCAGTGGGTTGTGGCCGGCCGACCGTCGAGCAGGCCGGCCGCGGCCAGGACGAAGGCGCCGGTGCAGAGGCCGATGATCCGGGCGCCCTCGTGGTGGGCCTTGCGCAGGGCGGTGATGGCCTCGACCGGCGGGGGCTGGGAGATCGAGCGCCAGGCCGGTACGACGATCGTGCCGGCCCGGGCGAGGGCCTCCAGGCCGTACGGGGCGGAGAGGGTCAGGCCGCCGGTGGTCGCCAGCGGGCCCTCCTCGCCGGCGCAGACCAGCAGGCGGTAGCGGGGCACCCCGGCATCCTGGCGGTCCACGCCGAAGACCGAGAGCGGGATGGAGCTCTCGAAGATCGGGGCGCCGCCGAAGATCAGCACCGCGACGGTCTCCCGGCGGCGTCGGCCCGACAGCTTGCGCGGCGCGGCGGCCGCCACCGCGGAGAGCGAGCCGTTCGCACCGGGTCCGCCGCCGTGGCCCAGCGGCCCGTGGCCGGGGGCGGAGCCGAGCGCGAGTCCGCCGAGCGGGCCGCCGACGGCTCCGGAGGCGCCGTTGGGGCCCGGAGCAGCGCCGCCGGGGTAGGCGGGGTGGGCGGGATGCCCGGAGTAGGCGGGGTAGCCGGGGTGGCCCGCGTAGCCCGGGTGCTCGCCGCCGTAGGCCGGGGTGTGGCTGACGAGGCCTCGGCTGACGGGCTGTCCGCCGGTCGCTTGGGCCCCGATCGACTGGCCGCCGATCGACTGGCCGCCGATCGACTGGCCGCCGCCGACGACATTCCCGCCGCTGACGGGGTGTCCGGCGGCTTGCAGGCCGCCGGTGTTCTGTCCGGGGCCGTTCTGTCCGGGGCCGTTCTGCCCGGAGCTGCTCTGCCCGGCGAACGGGGGCTGGCCACCGTACGGTGCCGCCGCGCCGTGCTCGGCGGCGGCCGGGTTCGCGCCCGGGCCGCCGACGGGGGAGTGCGCTGCGGGGTGCGAGGGGTACGGGACGGCGCCCGGGGTGCGGGTGCTGGCGGCGATCGCGGAGGTGGCGGAGGTGCCGGTGCTTCTCGCGGATCGACCCGCGGTGCCGGCCACCGCCTGGCCGCTGTCAGGACCCGCGTCGCTCCTGCTCACCCTGCTCAAGGCGCTCAAGCCCCCTCGGTGGTGTGGTGTGGGTGGTGCGGCACTGCTGGCCAAGATCGAAATCTATCGGGTGGACCATTGCCGTTGTGACAAGTTCACCATCCGACGCTATGTCGACATGGCAATTTGGCGTGATGCATTCGATCACGAAGCGTGGCACCCGTCGACCCTTCTGGGAAGAGGGCCGGGGCAACGGTGGCTGGTTGTCGCGGGGCCGTTCCTGGGGTGTCCGGCCCGCGTGCGCCCGATCGGCGGGTCTGGGCTGCGGATTTGCCCAAGGGGGAGGGATCGGCGCGAAATTGACCGAAAATCGGCGGTGCACGAGAGGGCGCACGGGCACGAGTCGTGCGCCTCCCAGGCTTCATCCGGCCAAGCCTGGTGCGGCGGAACCGCTATCCGGACCGTCGGGTTACGGTCCTGCCGTGAACAGCGACAGCCGGCTCGAACGGGCCAACGACAACGCCGCCGCCTTCTGGCTCGCCCAGGCCCGGGTGCACGGCTGGCGGTCCCGTGTCCGGCCCGGCCTGACGGCGGTCCGCTGCGCCCGCACCCCGGACGACGCGCACCGCATCCTGGTGACCCGCCCCTACGCCGAACCCGGCACGGTGGAAAAGGAGTTGGCGGACCTGTTGAGCGCGTGGTCGACCGTGCACTTCACCGTGGAGGACCCGTACGGCGGGCTCGACCTCTCCCGCTTCGGGGCGACCCGGATGCCGGAGATGCCGGTGATGGTCCGGGAGCCGGGCCCGGTCGAGGGTGCGACGACCGCCCTGCCCGCGGTGTACGGGGCGCACGGGGGCGGCAGCCTGACGGTCGATGAGGTGCTGGACGGGGACGGCTTCGCGCTGGTCGAACGCGCGATCGTGGAGGGGTTCCCGCTGCCCGCCCGCCGGCCGTGGGTGCGCGGTGAGGCGCTCCCGGAGCAGTTGCTCGGCGAACCCGGGTGGCGGGCGTGGCTCGGCCGCGTCGACGGCGCCGTCGCGGGCACCTGCCTCACCTACGACGACGGACGGGCCACCGGCGTGTACTGGGTCGCCACCCTGCCCGACCGGCGCGGCCGCGGAGTCGCCAAGGCCGTCCTGCGGACGGCGCTGGCCCACGCGCACCCGGACCGCCCGGCCACCCTGGTCGCCACCACGCTCGGCGAACCGCTCTACCGCAAGCTCGGGTTCGTCGAGCAGGCCCGAACCCGCTGGTGGAGCCGTACGTCGGCGGAGGGCTGACGGGCGCTACCCGGCAGCCGCCGCGACGCCGGTGCGGGCGTCGGCGATCACGGCAAACCCGGCTGATCGGTTTCGGACACCGGACCCGGCTCCGGTGCCCGGCGCGCTGCCCGCCCCGGCGTTCGCAGGAACGGGCGCATTCGGACCCGCCGGGGCGGACGTTGTCGAACGTGCGCCGGACCGTGCGCCGACCAGCGCCTCCTCCGCCCCCACCGGCACTCCGGCAGCCCTCCGCCGGGCGGTCCCGCCGCTGCGGATCCCCGGCCGGGGCGACGGCGCGTTCCGCGCGGCGAGCACCTGGCCGACGGCCTCCGGCAGCCCGGCCGCCTTCAGCGTCGGCCGGTAGCCGCTCTCCGCCCACGGCCGGCCGTGGTGCAGCCAGACGCTGCGCAGTCCGGTCAGTTCGGCCCCGGCGATGTCCGCGGGCGCGTGGTCCCCGATCATCCAGGTGTGCGCGGCCCAGTCCCCGGTGGGCGCGATGCCGCAGCGCTGGGCGGCCATCTCGAAGATCAGCGGATCCGGTTTGACGCAGTCCGCCTCCTCGGAGATGACCCAGCCGTCGACCAGTGGCCCCAGACCGGTCCGCCGGATCTTCTCCAACTGCGGCCGGGTGCCGCCGTTGCTGACGATCCCGAGCGTCCACCCGGCCGCCCGCGCGGCCTGCAGGGCCTCGATGTGCCGGGGCGGGCAGTGGATGTGGGAGTTGATGCCGCGTCGGTAGTGAGCGAGCAGGAAGTCGGCGGAGACGTCCAGGCCGTAGCGGCGCCGAACCGCGGACAGTACGGTGCTGCGCGGCACGTAGCCGCCGCCGTCGATGGTGACGAACCAGTCGAGGTCGCCGGGCGGAAGGCCGTGATCGGACAGGAAGTCCTGCGCCCACGCCCGGAAAGCGGCGTCCCGGGGGAGCAGCGTGTTGTCGAGGTCGAACAGGAGCAGGGGCATGCCGAGCATGGTGCCAGCGCCTGCGGCTATGCACCTGGCAAATGCCAGAGCGCGTCGCGAAGCCGTACCAAGTGGCTGGATCGGGCTCCGACAGCTGGCGTACGGATCCCGTCCGGGCCGGGGGCGGGTGGTGCAGGGGCAGGTCGGTGGGGTTGTCGTGACCGCCGGGGCGTAACGGTTCGCGACGTGCCGCAACGGATCGTCGCCGATCAATGACAGTCCGGTCACGGTGTCCCGCGGGCCTGTTGCGCCGCCCGGTCCGCTCAGTCAAGCTCCAGGGAACCTCCTTTCCGGAGGGGGCGCGATCGCCTGCGGACAGGGCGCACTGCCACGGCGGGCGCATCCTCCTTTCGCGGGAACAACGTCGCTCCGGGGCTTCGCCGCTGGGCCTGGCCCCGCGCCCGTCGTACTCTGAAAGGAACAGGTCACATACGGTGCTGCGCGGTGCAGACCGACGTCATCCCGTGGGCGGGCCTGCTGCCCGGGCAGCGTTGTCCTCTCCTGTCGGCCCCTCTCCCTCGAAGAGCCGTGAGCCATGGCTGGTTTTGAGCCTCCCCGACCGGTCGAACCGGACTCGCCCCGCAGTGCGGGAGCGGCGACCGGGAGTGGAGACGGCGTCCGCACGAACCTCGGTCCGGTCGACGGGCATGCCGTCGAGCGCACCGACGGCGGCACGGGTGACCTTGCGGACGGCCCCGCGAACCGCAGAGCGGACGGAGCGGGAGCGGACGGAGCGAACGGCGGCCCTGCCGACGAGCACCGGGACGCGCACGCCGCTGGGCATGCCGGTGCGTACGTCGAGCCGCGAACCGTTGCTCGCGGGGAGGCCCCGGGGCGCGTCGAGGCGACTCGGCCTGCCGAGCCGGCCGCAGGTGGCGACGGACCCCACGGTCTCGCGCGCGCTCTGCGTGGTCTCGCCCGCCGTGGCAGCCTCGCCCGCCGTGACCGCTCTGGGCCCCGCCAACGGCGCGGAGAGGCCCCGGCCGACCCTGCGGGGCCTCCGGTGACGGGCCGCCTGGGCCCGGGCGCTGAGCGTCCGGAAGCGGCTTCCGGCGCGGCCGACCGGTTCGACGGGCTCATCGAGCCGTCGGTGCAGGACACCCCCGCGCCGTCGCTCGACCCGACGTTCCAGCACGGTGTGGTGGTCGGCTTCGACGGCTCGTTGTCGAGCGAGCGCGCGCTCGCCTACGCGGTCGGCATGGCGCGCCGTTCGCAGTGCGGCCTGGTGATCGTGCACGTGGCCAACCGCCTGCCGGCCACGGTCTGGGCCGGCTGTGAGCCTCCCGTCTTCGTCGACCTCCCCGATCACCGGACGGAGGTCCTCGGCCTGGAGCTCGCCTGCGCGGACTTCCTCGCCGGGGTGCCGTGGATCCTGGTCGAGCGCGGCGGCGACATCTGCCACGAGATCGAGGAGGTCGGCCGCGAGTACGCCGCCGACGCGATCGTCGTCGGCACGACGCACGGCCTGCTCGGCAAGATCTTCGGCTCGGTCTCCGGCCGGCTGGCGCGGCGGGCCAACCGACCGGTGATCGTGATCCCCTGAGGGATCGTCCGGTTGCCTCCTCCTGTCGCCTCTCCTGTTGCCTCCTCCGCCATGGCCCGCTCCTCAACTCCGTTGATGGAGTGGGAGGTTGACCCGGCGGGCTCGGCTCAGGCCGTGGCTGCCGCAGAAACCTCCGCAGCCGTCACGGCCCCCGCAGTCGCCGCGGCCGTGACGGTCACGAAGGCGCCGTCACGGCCGCGCCGGTCACCGACCCGACGGTCGGCGACGCGCGGTCACGAGGTGATGCCGAGCTCCCGGGCGATGAGCATCCGCTGGACCTCGGACGTGCCCTCCCCGATCTCCAGGATCTTGCTGTCGCGCCAGAAGCGCGCCACCGGGAATTCGTTCATGAAGCCGTACCCGCCGTGGATCTGGGTCGCCTCGCGGGCGTTGTCGACGGCGGCCTCGGACGAGTACAGCTTCGCGATCGCGGCCTCCTTCTTGAACGGTTCACCGTGCAGCATCCGGGAAGCGGCGTCCCGCCAGGCCAGGCGGGAGGTGTGGGCGCGCAGCTCCATGTCGGCAAGCTTGAACTGGACGGCCTGGTTGGCGCCGATCGGCCGGCCGAAGGCCCGGCGCTCGCCGGCGTACTTCACGGACTCGTCGACGCAGCCCTGGGCCAGGCCGGTGGCCAGGGCCGCGATCGCGATGCGGCCCTCGTCGAGGATCCGCAGGAACTGGGCGTAGCCTCGGCCACGCTCGCCCAGCAGGTTGGCCGCGGGAACGCGGCAGTCGGTAAAGGACAGTTCGCGGGTGTCGGATGCGTTCCACCCGACCTTCGAGTACTTCTTCGAGACCTGGAACCCCGGGGTCCCGGTGGGCACGATGATGGAGGAGATCTCCCGCGAGGGCGAGCGGAATTCGCCTTCTTCACTCGAACGAGCGATCGGTTCGGTGAGCGCGGTGACGGTGACCAGGCCGGTGATGTCGGTACCGGAGTTGGTGATGAAGCACTTGGTGCCGTTGATGACCCACTCGTCGGTGGCCTCGTCGTACCGCGCGGTGGTGCGGGTGGCGCCGGCGTCCGAGCCGCCCTCCGGCTCGGTGAGGCCGAAGGCGCCGAGGAGTTCGCCCGAGGTCAGCCGGGGCAGCCACTCGCGCTTCTGCTCCTCCGTGCCGAAGCGGTAGATCGGCATCGCGCCGAGCGAGACGGCGGCCTCCAGCGTGATCGCCACCGAGGAGTCGACGCGGGCGAGTTCCTCCAGGGCGAGGCCGAGGGCGAAGTAGTCGCCGCCCATGCCGCCGTACTCCTCCGAGAAGGGCAGGCCGAAGAGGCCCATCCGCCCCATCTCGCGGACGATCTCGTAGGGGAACTCCTCGCGCTCGTAGAACTCGCCGATCTTCGGCGCCACCACGTCCTGGGCGAACTCGGCGACGGTGCGCCGGAGGTCCTCGTACTCGCTGCTGAGTCGGTGGTCGAGCATGGTGATCCTCCTGATGCCCGGCCTGGTGGCCGCGGGCGTGGGCGGGACGACCGGCGTCGGTCGGTCGGACGGACGCGCGGGTGCGGTCGGGGGTGGGTGGATGAGGGACGGGCGGGGTGCGGGGCGCCGGCCGGACCGTACGGCAGATCGGAAGAGCGTCGGGTCGGGACAGAGTGTCCAATAGAGCGGGTAGA
>NZ_JBEOUW010000076.1:0-21904 GCF_040303045.1 Kitasatospora sp. NPDC096140 | reverse complement strand
CGCCCGGTTACATTCCGAACCCGGAAGCTAAGCCTCACAGCGCCGATGGTACTGCAGGGGGGACCCTGTGGGAGAGTAGGACGCCGCCGAACAATTCTTCGAGAGAAGCCCCCGCCGGGTGAACCGGACGGGGGCTTCTCTGTTGTAAGGTCAATGTGCATTGTCGTCACGACGGACAGGAGGCCCCCGGGTGGAGGTCCAGGAGACGCGGGTCCAGACCGATCGCGTCCTCACCATCCCCAACCTGCTGAGCATGGGCCGGCTGGTCGGCGTCCCGCTTTTTCTCTGGCTCATTCTGTGGCCGGTCTTCGGCGGGCCCAACAATGACGGCTGGGCGCTGCTGATCCTGATGCTCAGTGGAATCAGCGACTACCTGGACGGAAAGCTCGCCCGGCGGTGGGGGCAGATCAGCCGGGTGGGGCAGTTGCTGGATCCGCTGGCCGACCGGCTCTATGTGCTGTCCACGCTGGTCGGATTGACCTGGCGTGAGATTCTGCCCTGGTGGCTGACGGCGATTCTGCTGGCCCGGGAGCTTTTCATCGCCGCGCTGCTGCCCATTCTGAACAAGCACGGGTACGGCCCGCTGCAGGTGAGTTTCCTGGGGAAGGCGGCGACCTTCAATCTGATGTACGCTTTCCCGCTCCTCTTGCTGGGCAGCGTGGACAGCTGGTTCGCGCGGCCGGCCGAGGTGGTGAGCTGGGCCTTCATCTGGTGGGGGACCACGCTGTACTGGTGGGCCGCCATTCTTTACGCGGTGCAGGCGCGGCAGATCGTCAAGGGGCGTCCCGCGGGCTCGGCGTCCGCAGTCTGAGACGTGATCTGAGAGAAGCCCCACGCCTCATCGGTGCGTCGGACGATACCTTCCGGGTAGAGAACCCTCTGGAACGGTTTGATGGACCTGCTGGTCCACCACCGCGAAGGAGGACGCACCCGTAATGAAAGCCGTTGTAATGGCAGGGGGCGAGGGGACTCGACTCCGCCCGATGACCTCCAGCATGCCGAAGCCGCTGCTTCCGGTCGCCAACAGGCCGATCATGGAGCACGTGCTTCGGCTGCTGAAGCGGCACGGTCTCTCCGACACCGTCGTCACCGTGCAGTTCCTTGCGTCACTGGTCAAGAACTACTTCGGTGACGGCGAAGAGCTGGGCATGCATCTGACCTATGCCCACGAGGAGACACCACTGGGCACTGCGGGGAGTGTCAAGAACGCCGAGGACGCACTCAAGGACGACTCGTTCCTGGTGATCTCCGGTGACGCGTTGACCGACTTCAATCTCTCCGAATTGATCGACTTTCATCGCAGCAAGGATGCTCTGGTCACCGTCTGTCTCACCAGGGTGCCGAATCCACTGGAGTTCGGTATCACCATCACGGATGACGACGGACGGGTCGAGCGATTCCTGGAGAAGCCGACCTGGGGGCAGGTCTTCTCCGACACGGTGAACACCGGTATCTACGTGATGGAACCCGCGGTCTTCGACTACGTCGCAGCGGGTGAGTCCGTCGACTGGTCGAGCGACGTCTTCCCGCAGCTCCTGAAGGAGGGCAAGCGGGTCTACGGCTACGTCGCCGAGGGCTACTGGGAGGACGTGGGCACGCACGAGAGCTACGGCAAGGCCCAGGCGGACGTCCTGGAGGGCAAGGTCGAGGTCGAGCTGGACGGGTTCGAGATCTCGCCCGGCGTGTGGGTCGCCGAGGGGGCCGAGGTGGACCCCGAGGCGGTGCTCCGCGGGCCGCTCTACATCGGGGACTACGCCAAGGTCGAGGCCGGCGTCGAGATCCGCGAGCACACCGTGCTGGGCAGCAACGTCGTCGTCAAGCGCGGTGCGTTCCTGCACAAGGCCGTGGTGCACGACAACGTGTACGTCGGGCCGCAGAGCAATCTGCGGGGCTGCGTGATCGGCAAGAACACCGACGTGATGCGGGCCGCGCGGATCGAGGACGGGGCGGTGATCGGGGACGAGTGCCTGGTCGGCGAAGAGTCGATCATCGGGGCGAACGTCCGCGTCTACCCGTTCAAGACCATCGAGGCCGGCGCCGTCGTCAACACCTCGGTGATCTGGGAGTCGCGCGGTCAGGAGCACCTCTTCGGCGTCCGTGGCGTCTCGGGGATCCTGAACGTCGAGATCACCCCGGAACTCGCCGTCCGGTTGGCCGGGGCGTACGCGACGACCCTGAAGAAGGGGGCGACCGTCACCATTGCGCGTGACCACTCGCGTGGTGCGCGTGCGCTCAAACGGGCGATGATCTCGGCGCTGCAGACCTCGGCGATCGACGTCCGCGACCTGGAGAACGTGCCGATGCCGGTGGCGCGACAGCACACGGCCCGGGGGAGTGCGGGCGGGATCTTCCTGCGGACCACGCCGGGGGTGCCGGACTCGCTGGACATCCTCTTCTTCGACGAGCGCGGTGCCGACCTGTCGCAGGGCGGGCAGCGCAAGCTGGACCGCGTGTACGCGCGCCAGGAGTACCGGCGGGCCTTCCCCGGCGAGATCGGGGACCTGACCTTCCCGTCCAGCGTCTTCGACTCCTACGCGGGCAACCTGCTGCGGACGGTGGACACCACCGGGGTCCGGGAGGCCGGGCTGAAGGTGGTGGTGGACACCGCGCACGGCAGCGCGGGCCTGGTCCTGCCGAGCATCCTCGGGCGGCTCGGGGTGGAGGCGCTGACCGTTTCCAGCGGGCTCGACGAGGCGCGGCCGACGGAGGACGCGGAGACGCGGCGGGCGGGGCTGGCCAGACTCGGTGAGCTGGTGGCCTCCTCGCGGGCGGCCTTCGGGGTCCGCTTCGATCCGGTCGGCGAGCGCGTCGCGTTCGTGGACGAGCTGGGCCGGGTGATCGACGACGACCGGGCGCTGCTGGTGCTGCTGGACCTGGTGGCGGCCGAGCGCCGCAGCGGGCAGGTGGCGCTGCCGGTGACCACGACCAGGATCGCCGAGCAGGTCGCCGCGTACCACGGCACCCAGGTCATCTGGACCACGACGACGCCGGACGACCTCGCGAAGGCGGCCTCCGCGGAGGGCACGGTGTTCGGCGGGGACGGACGCGGCGGCTTCGTGGTGCCCGAGTTCAGCGGAGTGCTGGACGGCGCCGCGGCCTTCGTCCGGCTGGTCGGCCTGGTCGCGCGGACCCAGCTCACGCTGAGCCAGATCGACGCGCGGATCCCGCAGGCGCACATCCGGCGCCGCGACATCGCGACGCCGTGGGCGGCGAAGGGCATGGTCATGCGCTCGGTGGTGGAGGCGGCCGGCAGCCGGCGGCTGGACACCACCGACGGCGTCCGGGTGGTCGAGGCGGACGGGCGCTGGACGCTCGTGCTGCCGGACCCGGCCGAGGCGATCACCCACCTCTGGGCGGAGGGCCCGGACGACGAGGCCACCGAGGCGCTGCTGGACGAGTGGGCGGCGGTGGTCGAGGGCGCCGGGCGGTGACGGCCCGGGTCTGAGGAGCGAACCGGCCCGAGGACGGAACGACCCCGATCGGCGGGGCGCACGGCATCGTTCGTGCGCCCCGCTGTCCGTTTTCACATCAATCGGAACAATTCGTCACTTCCGCCTTGTGTGCAGCGTGTGTGCAGCTCAGGGGCCGTGCACGGACCCCCTCGCCGTCATGGGACGATGGTCTGCATGCCAGCGACGCCGACACCGAGTACCCCGAACGGGCGGTACAACCGCCCGGACGCCTCGATGTCCCTGCTGACCAACGTGATGGACCACAGCCTGGACGAGGGCTACGCCGAGGCGGCCGCGGCCCGCGGTGGTGCCCGCGACAGCCGGATACCCGGGACGCTCCAGGGCCTGCTCACGCTGGGCGCCGGTCTGGCGCTGGTCGGAGCGGTGGTGACGGTGGGCGCGGTGAACGCGCACAAGGCCGAGCCGACACTGGCCAAGGAGCGGGACGCGTTGATCCACCGGATCAACGACAGCAACACCTCGGCCGACCAGCTGCAGAAGCAGGTGCAGGAGCTGCGGCGGAAGGTCGACAACACGCAGCAACAGGCGCTCGCCTCGGGGGACGGTGACACGGGGGGTCTGAGCGGCGCCGTGGGCCTGGGCGAGGTCACCGGGCCGGGAGTGAAGCTGGTCCTGGAGGATGCCGCGGGGACGGGCCTGGGCGGCAACGTCGACCCGCGGGCGGGGCAGGGCTTCTCCAACAGCGGCCGACTGCGGGACCGCGACCTGCAACTGGTGGTGAACGGCCTCTGGGGATCCGGCGCCGAAGCCCTCGCGATCAACGGCCAGCGGCTCACCGCGCTCTCCGCGATCCGGGCCGCCGGCGAGGCGGTGCTGGTGGACAACCGGCCGCTGGTGCCCCCGTACACCATCCAGGCGATCGGGGACGGGCCGAAGCTCCTCACCGCCTTCGAGAACGACATGGCCGGGCAGTACCTGCGGCTGCTCCAGGAGAAGTACGCCATCAAGTCGACGCTCTCCACGCAGAAGAGCCTGACGCTTCCGGCGGCGGTGGGGGTGACGCTGCGGACCGCGCAGCCGGTCACGCCCGAGCCCTCGCCGCCGGCGACACCGTCGGCCACGGCCACGGCGAGCGGAACGGCCTCGCCCGGCCCAGGAACCCCGGAGGGCCCGGGCGCGTCCGTCTCACCGTCGGCCTCATCGAGCCCTTCACCATCCGCGACCAGCGGTGGTCAGAACCCCAAGCGGCGCCCGTCGACCGGATCCGCCAAGACCACGACAGGGACAGGAGCAGCCAGACCGTGATTGCCGTACTGGGTCTTGTGATCGGGGTGGTCGTCGGCCTGTTCGTCCAACCCGAGGTGCCGGACGCCGTCGTGCCCTACCTGCCGATCGCGGTGGTCGCGGCCCTGGACGCGGTGTTCGGCGGCGTCCGGGCGATGCTCGACGGGATCTTCAACGACAAGGTCTTCATCGTCTCGTTCCTGTCGAACGTGGTGGTCGCGGCCCTGATCGTCTTCCTCGGTGACCAGCTGGGCGTCGGCTCGCAGCTGTCCACGGGTGTGGTCGTCGTCCTCGGCATCCGCATCTTCTCCAACGCGGCTGCGATCCGGCGCCATGTCTTCCGTGCCTGAGCAGGGCCGCGAGGAGGCGGCGCAGGAGCAGCGGGACGCGGCGGTGGCCGAGCGGGCCGCTGTGCGGACCGTCGCCGGGCCGGCCGCGGAGCCGACCGTGGAGTCGGACGGCAGGACTTCCGAGGAGTCCGTCGTGACGGCCGCCGAGGCGCCCGAGCCGGAGTCGGGCGGGGAGGCCGGGCCGGACGGGTCGGCGGAGCCGGACGAGGCTGCTGAGGAGGCCGGAGCGGCCGTCCCGGCTGCGCGGGCCGAGCCGGTCGGGGATGCCGCGGAGGAGCCGACGGAGGACCCGGCCGAGGAGAAGTCTGACGCTGAGGCCGAGCTTGAGGCCGACTCGATCCCGGAGCCCACGCTGCGGCTGGTGAAGCCGGTCCGGCCGGAGCCGAAGGCCGTCCCCGCGCCGCAGGCCGAGCCGGAGTCCGAACCGGAGCCTGAGGGTGAGCCCGGCCCCGCAGCGGCGGAGCCCGGCGAGCAGGAGCCCGCCGTGGACGGGAGCGCCGGCCGGCGGCGTCTGAAGGCGGCGCTGTGGCCACCGCGACTGTCCCGCGGGCAGCTGGTGGTGGCACTGCTGCTGTTCTCGCTCGGTCTGGGGCTGGCCATCCAGGTGCGGTCGACCAACGACCACCACAGCCAGCTCCGGGGCGCCCGGCAGGAGGACCTGGTCCGGATCCTCGACGAACTGGACAGCCGTCAGCAGCGTCTCCAGCAGGAGAAGGCGGAGCTGGAGCAGTCCCTGGCGAAGTTGGAGAACAGCTCCAACCAGGCCAAGGAGGCCCAGGAACAGACCAGGAAGAAGGTGACGGAACTCGGCGTGCTCGCCGGTACCGTCAGAGCCACCGGTCCGGGCATCGTACTCACGGTCGATGATCCCCAAGGGCAGGTGAAGGCAGATATGCTGCTGGACACCCTGCAGGAACTTCGAGCGGCGGGGGCGGAGGCGATTCAGATCAACGATGTGCGCGTGGTGGTCAACACCTACTTCACCGACCTCTCGGGCGGTGGGGTGCAGATCGACGGGAAGAAGGTCTCGCAGCCCTATCGGTTCACCGTCGTGGGGAACCCGCAGGATCTGACACCCGCGCTGAACATCCCGGGAGGGGTCGTCCGCACGCTGGAGAGCCACCAGGCGCGGGCGACGATCACCCAGCAGCAGAAGGTTGTCGTGGACGCCCTCGTGGATCCGAAGACGCCGCAGTACGCCAAGCCGGCTTCGAAGTGACGAGGCGTCCGACGAACGGCCCGTCACGGGCCGGCGGCACCCGGTGCGGGGCGCCGCCGCCACGTGGGCGAGACTGGTTCGCACCAGTACGCTCCGGATCAAGAACCGCAGCACCAACTGTCGGAGTACCACTCAAGCGGGCCCGAGCCGCAACCGGGCTCGCAGCCTGTCCGAGGTTCTCACCCTGCCCCGCGGGCGGGTCTGTCACACGCAAGGGGATTCGCCCGTGAGTTTCTTCTCGAAGTTGTTCGGTCGCAACAAGGACAACGACGCGGCCGCCGTTGAGGCGCCGACCGCGCGGCACCGCCGGCCGGAGGACGAGCCCGCCGTGCCGGGCATGCGACCCGCCCCCGAGGCCGCGCCGTACGCCGGCCAGCAGCTGTTCCGGGACGGCGGCGCCGCCCAGTACGCCGGGAATCCGGCGGGCTACGGCGCGTCGGTTGACCCCTCCGGTGACCCGCGCATAGGTTTCCCGTCAGCACCCTCAACCTCTGGTGGAGGGTTTGCCCCGGACCCGTACGCCGGGCACAACCCGTCGGGTGTGCCGCGCCAGGAGGCTGTGAACATGGCTGGCCCCTCTCCGTGCCCCAGGTGCGGCAACCAGAACCCGGCCGCGGCCCGGTTCTGCTCCAACTGCGGTACGGCGCTGCGCGGCGGTCTGCTGCCGGAGGGGGCGGCGGAGA
This sequence comes from Kitasatospora sp. NPDC096140, assembly GCF_040303045.1. Lineage (NCBI taxonomy): Bacteria > Bacillati > Actinomycetota > Actinomycetes > Kitasatosporales > Streptomycetaceae > Kitasatospora > Kitasatospora sp. NPDC096140. The sequence goes on along the minus strand of NZ_JBEOUW010000076.1, from coordinate 14,955 downwards.
CCACGTCGACCATCTCCATCTCCGGCCTGGAGTCGTACGACCCCAACACCACGACCGGCACCGGCGCCACGCCGGCCCTGTCGGCCGAGGTGCTGTCGGCGATCGACGCCCTGCCGCCGGGCTCGGCCCTGCTGATCGTGCAGCGCGGCCCGAACTCGGGCAGCCGTTTCCTGCTGGACTCGGACGTCACCACGGCGGGGCGCCACCCGCAGGGTGACATCTTCCTGGACGACGTGACGGTCTCGCGCCGCCACGTGGAGTTCCGCCGCACCCCGGCCGGCTTCAGCGTCGCGGACGTGGGCAGCCTGAACGGCACCTACGTGAACCGGGAGCGGATCGACGAGGTGTCGCTGAACAACGGCGACGAGGTCCAGATCGGGAAGTACCGGCTGGTGTTCTTCGCCGGCCACAACCGGGGGTACTGAAACCAACGTCGGCAGGAGCCCGAGTGAATACGAATACCCCTTCCTCTTCTCTCGGGGCGGCCACCCCAGCTCCGTCCGGTCCGCAGGCGGACCGCGGCGGGCGCGGGGTGGTCGCGGGCCCCAGGCAGCCGGTCCGCACGGACCGGCCCGCCGGTCGGCGGCGCGGCGGTGACGAACTGCTGAGCATCGGCGCGGTGCTGGCCTTCCTGCGCGACGACTTCCCCGAGGTCACCATCTCCAAGATCCGCTTCCTGGAGGCGGAGGGACTGGTCGAGCCGCAGCGCACGCCCTCGGGGTACCGCAAGTTCAGCCCGGCCGACGTCGAGCGGCTGGCCTACGTCCTGCGGATGCAGCGGGACCACTACCTTCCGCTGCGGGTGATCCGCGAGCACCTGGACGCCATCGAGCGCGGCGAGAGCCCGCCGGCACTGCCCGCCCCGGCCGACAGCCGGCCCGGGCCGTTGGAGGAGGCGGACCGCGAGCTGGTGGCCTCCGCAGACGTCCCCTCCGGGGTCCGGCTGGGCCGTGCCGAGCTGCTCGCCGCCGCCGAGGCCGGCGAGCGGGAGCTCGCCGAGTGGGAGTCCTACGGGCTGGTCGCACCGGGCCAGGACGGCGGGTACGACGGCGAGGCGCTGCAGGTGGCCCGGCTGGTCGCGGAGCTCGGTCGGTACGGCCTGGAGCCGCGGCACCTGAGAGCCATGAAGGCGGCGGCCGACCGCGAGATCGCGCTGGTGGAGCAGGTGGTGGCGCCGCTGCGCCGGCACCGGAACCCGCAGACCAGGGCCCATGCCGAGGCCACCGCGCGGGAGCTCGCGACGCTGTCCGTCCGCCTGCACGCGGCAATGGTCCAGGCCGGTCTGCGGACCCGCGGGTAGCCTCCCGGGCGGCCTCCGGGCAGCGGTGGCACCGCGCTGACCAGCGGCGTCCGCTCTGCGCTTTCATATCCGGGACCGGAGCCATAGGGTTGCCTGTGTGAATGAGCTCGACGTCGTGGGTGTCCGAGTGGAGATGCCTTCCAACCAGCCGATCGTGCTGCTGCGGGAGGTCGGGGGAGATCGCTACCTGCCGATCTGGATCGGCCCCGGCGAAGCGACCGCGATCGCTTTCGCCCAGCAGGGCATGACGCCGGTGCGCCCGTTGACGCACGACCTCTTCAAGGACGTCCTGGAGGCGCTCGGCCAGCAGCTCACCGAGGTGCGGATCACCGATCTGCGGGAGGGCGTGTTCTACGCCGAGCTGGTGTTCGCCGGCGGGGTCGAGGTGAGCGCCCGGCCGTCCGACGCGATAGCGCTGGCGCTGCGGACCGGTACGCCGATCTACGGGAGCGAGGAGGTGCTCGCCGAGGCGGGCATCGCGATCCCGGACGAGCAGGAGGACGAGGTCGAGAAGTTCCGGGAGTTCCTCGACCAGGTGTCGCCCGAGGACTTCGGGGGCGGCGGCCCGCAGTAGTGGGGACCGGCTGAGCGGGCATTCGGCTTATCGTTTTGCCAAAAACCGTCGACCTACCCAGACTAGGGGCACGAAAAACCACTCTCCTGAGTGATGTGGTTTGTCTGGCCCGGCGTGGCGATCGTTGACGGGTCATAGGGGACTGCCTACCGTCAGGAGTGGCTGTCCGGGTGGCCGATGCCCGCAGTCGGGTTGCCCGCAGCACAAGTGGACGGAGGCAGGCATGAGCAGCACCGGCGATGACGCCGTGGGAGGCCTGTGCGCCGTGCACGTGCCGCGCACCGCCCGCACCGTCACGGACCTTCCCCGGGTGAGCAGGTTCCCCGCCGTACAGCCGGGGCAGCCGGCCATCGAGCGGCTGGCCCCGACGTCGGAACTGATCGGCTTCCGCGGCCCGACGGCCTGTGCGGCAGCCGGCATCACCTACCGCCAGCTGGACTACTGGGCCCGCACGGGCCTGCTGGAGCCCAGCGTCCGGACGGCCTACCCGGCGACCAGCCAGCGGCTCTACAGCTTCCGCGACGTCCTGCTGCTGAAGATCGTGAAGCGGCTGCTCGATGCGGGTGTGTCGCTGCAGAACATCCGGGTGGCCGTCGCCCACCTGCAGGCCGCCGACCAGGGCGGCCTCGCCGGGATGACGCTGATGTGCGACGGCGCGACGGTGTACGAGTGCACCACGCCGCAGCAGGTGGTGGACCTGCTGAAGGGCGGTCAGGGGGTCTTCGGCATCGCGGTGGGAGCGGTCTGGCGGGAGCTGGAGCTGACCCTCGGGCGGCTTCACGCGGAGCGCACGGACACCGGCGAGACCGTGGTCGGGCAGGACCCGGCCGACGAACTGGCCCAACGGCGCAACCGGGCGGTCTGAGCAACGATTCGACGGGGCCGCGGGCCCGGACGGGGAACCGTTCGGGCCCGCGGCCCCGTCGTGTTGGCTGGCGAAACGATCGAGGGAGGGCACGTGGGGGTCGGCACGGGGATGGCGGGGCTGCTGCGGCGCAGGGCCGTACTGTCGGGGGCACGGCTGCGCCAGCGCAGGACGCAGCGCAGGGTCTTCCAGGTCGGGGCGCTGCTCTGTTCGCTGGCACTGGCGCCGAGCGCCTGGGTGTGGTTCTCCGCGGGTGACCGGGTGGGCACGGTGGAGAGCGCTCCGTCCGCGCCGGTCGCGGTGGTCTTCGGCGCCGGGCTGGACCAGGGCAAGCCCTCGCCGTACCTGGAGCACCGGCTCGTGGCGGCGGTGGACCTGTACCGGGAGGGCAAGGTGCAGGCGATCCTGGTGACCGGGGACAACGGGCGGACCGAGTACGACGAGCCCGACGCGATGTTCACGTACCTGACCACGCACGGGGTGCCCGCGGAGCGGGTGGTGCGGGACTACGCGGGCTTCGACACCTGGGACTCCTGCACCCGGGCGCACCGGATCTTCGGGGTGGACCGGGCGGTTCTGGTCAGCCAGGACTTCCACGTCCGGCGGGCGCTGGCGCTGTGCGAGGCGGCGGGCATCCGCTCCTACGCGGTCGGGGTGCCGGAGTTCCACGACGAGACTTGGCTGTACGGCGGGGCGCGGGAGGTGGCCGGGGCGGGCAAGGCGGCGGTCAACGCGTGGCTGCGGCCGGACCCGGTGTTCCTCGGGCCCAAGGAGGACGGCATTCCGAAGGCGCTCGCGGACGCGGCGAGGACGCAGCCGTAGGCGGCCGCCCGCCGGGCCGCGGCCGGGTTCGCACGCACTGTCGGACCCGTGCGCGATGATCGGCGGGTGCGATCACTGCCGAGCATCATCCACCTCGACATGGACGCCTTCTTCGCGGCGGTGGAGCAGGCGGCCAAGCCGAGCCTGCGCGGCAAGCCGGTGATCGTCGGCGGGCTCGGCGGGCGCGGGGTGGTCTCCACGGCCTCGTACGAGGCGCGGAAGTTCGGGGTGCACTCGGCGATGCCGATGGCGCAGGCGCGGCGGCTCTGCCCCAACGCGGCCTTCCTGTCGGGCCGTTTCGAGGCCTACCGGCACGTCAGTGAGATCGTGATGGGCCTGCTGCGGGAGCTGTCGCCGCTGGTGCAGCCGCTCAGCCTGGACGAGGCCTTCGTGGACCTGGAGGCCGGTCCGTACGGCCCGGTGCTGGCGGAGACGGACCACGAGACCGGCGAGCGGCTGGTGCTCGCGCTGGCGGAGGATCTGCGGGCGGACATCGAGCGGCTCACCGGGCTGACCGGCTCGGTGGGGGCGGCGGGGTCCAAGCTGATGGCCAAGATCGCCTCCGAGCAGGCCAAGCCGGACGGCCTGGTGCTGATCGAACCCGGGCAGGAGCGCGCGGTGCTCGGGCCGATGCCCGTCCGGGCCCTGCCGGGGATCGGGCCGGCCACCGAGCAGGTGCTGCGGCGGGCCGGGCTGAACACCGTGGCCGACCTCGCGGAGGCCGGCGAGGCGGAGCTGGTGCAGCTGCTCGGGCGGGCGCACGGCGCCGGGATCCACCACATGTCGATAGGGCTGGACGAGCGGCCCGTGGTGGCCGACCAGGACGCCAAGTCCGTCTCGGTGGAGGACACCTACGAGGTGGACCTGGCCGACCGGGACCGGGTGCTGCGGGAGGTGGAGGCGCTGGCCGCGCGGTGCGTGCGGCGGCTGCGGGCGGCCGGGCGCTCGGGCCGGACCGTCGTGCTCAAGGTCCGCCGGTTCGACTTCTCGACGCTGACCCGCTCGGAAACCCTCGGCGGGCCCACGGACGACGAGGCGGTGATCACCGCGACCGCGCGCCGACTGGCCGAGCAGGTGGACATCACCGGTGGGGTCCGGCTGCTCGGTGTGGGCGTCGCCCAACTCGCCGACTACACCCAGGAGGACCTGTTCGCCCAGGCCCTGCGGGAGGAGGCGGCGGAGCACGCGGAGGCGGCGGCCGAGGCCGAGCAGGCCGAGGAGGAGCCGGAGGCCGTCGTGGTCCGGCGCTGGATGCCCGGACAGGACGTCCGGCACACGGAGTTCGGGCCGGGCTGGGTGCAGGGCAGTGGGGTCGGGAGGGTCACCGTACGGTTCGAGACGCCGTGGAGCGGGCCGGGGCGGGTGCGGACCTTCGCGGTGGACGACCCGGCGCTGGAGCCGGCCCGGCCGCTGCCGCTGCGCCGGGACGCGGACCCTGTCGGGGGCGTGGATCCGGGCGGGGGCGCAGGCCGGGACCCGGACGCGGACGGCGGGGCGGGCGAGCGGGGCTGAGAGGGGGCGCGGGCGCCGACCGGGAGGGCGGGCGCGGGCGGACGGGGCCGGGACACGAAAACGGCCCCACCCGGTGGGGGAGTACCGGGTGGAGCCGCATCACCGTGCCGGACTCCGTACGTTCGTGATGCCCTCGCGACGTACGGGGACCGGGGCCCCGCGCCCTGTCCCTGAGCGCGGGGCCGGACGCCTCGTCAGGCGTCGGTCTTCACCAGCTTGTCGCTGGAGTCCTGCTGGGCCGAGCCCTCGACGACGGTCAGGGGAGCGGCCGGCTTGACGGTGCGGATCAGGAACGGGACGACACCGGCGACGATGCAGACCACGGCCGCCGTCCAGAACGCGTGCTTGTAGGCGTCCAGGGTGGGCAGCGTCAGCGGGATCTGCGGCGGCAGCTTCATGGTGTCGCCGGTCAGGATGGCGGCCATCACGGCGGTGCCGATCGCGCCACCGACGGTGCGCAGCACCGAGTTCATGCCGTTGGCGATGCCGCTCTGCTCGACCGGCACGGCGCCGTTGATGTAGGCCGGCATCGCGGCGAACGCGAGGCCGACGCCCAGGCCGAAGATCGCCGAGGCGGTGTAGATGTCGCCCTCGTGGCTGTGCCGCAGGGCCAGGTAGGCCATCGCGATGGCGCCGAGGACACCACCGAGGACCAGCGGCAGACGCGGACCGCGACGGGCGATCAGCACCGCGCCGAGCGGGGCGGCCACCATCGAGCCGATCGCGGACGGCAGCAGCATGACACCGGCGTGCAGGACGGTGGCGGTGAAGCCGTAGTGGGTCAGCTTCTCCGGGGTCTGGGCGAAGTTGCTGATGACCATGAAGGAGCCGTACATGCCGAAGCCGATGAGCAGGCCCGCGGTGTTGGTGAAGGCGACGGCCGGGCGGGACATCATCTTCATGTCCACGAGCGGGTGCTTGACCTTGGTCTCGATGATGCCCCAGACCAGGGCGACGACGGCGGCGACGGCGAAGAGGCCGAGGGTCTTGGTGGAGGTCCAGCCCCAGTGGTTGCCCTGGCTGACCGCGACGAGCAGTGCGGAGAGCCAGCCGGCCAGGGTGATCGCGCCGAGCGGGTCGGCGCCGCCCTCCTTGTCGGTGACCGGGTCGGACGGGACGCGGAAGGCGACCAGGGCGACGGCGATCAGGCCGAAGACCAGGCCCATCCAGAAGATCGACTTGTAGTTCCAGTGCTCCAGCAGGAGACCGGTCGCGACCAGGCCGAGGCCGGAGCCGACGCCCATCGAGGCGCTGATGGCGGCGACGCCGCCGGTCACCTTCTGCTTGGGCAGCTCGTCGCGGACGATGCTGATCGCCAGCGGCATCACGCCACCGCCGGCGCCCTGCAGGACGCGGGCGACGACCAGCCACGTGAAGGAGTGGGTGGTGACCGCCAGTGCCGAGCCGGCGACCAGACCGGCCAGCGAGATCAGCAGCATCGGCTTACGGCCCCGGAGGTCGCCGAAGCGGCCGAGGAGGGGAGTCAGCACTGCGGCGGAGAGCAGGTTGGCGGTCATCAGCCAGGTGATGCTGGAGCCCGAGACGCTCAGTTCCTTGGCCAGCGAGGGCAGGATCGGGACGACCGCGGTCTGCACCACGCTGAACGACAGCATCGCCAGGATGAGGGCCGGCAGGACCCGGGTGCTGCTCTGCTTCTCGGCCGCGGTGGTGGGCTGGGGTGCCTCACTCACGGTTGCTTCCTCCCGTACATAGTGAATGAACTGAAGTAACCATGCAGGGAGATACTTCAGAGTGTCAAATATCGAGTGGTTAAGCTTTGGCAAAGGCGGAGTGCCGGGCGTCCGTCGGGCGCCTGTGGCGGGCCGGGGGTGGCCGTCGCAGCGGGTGCCCGGGCATGGGAAAAGGGCCCCGGCCGGGTGGTCGGGGCCCTCGGTGGGGTGCTGGTCAGACGAGGGGGCGCATGGCGGCGGGGCGGGAGGTCTCCGGGGCGGGAGCGGCCGGTGACGGGCGTGGGCCCTCGGCGATCTCGGCGGGGGTGTCGTCGTGGACCTCGACGTGTTCGCGGCGGACTTCGTCCCGGATCACCTCCTCGGCGGTGTAGCGCTCGACGACGAGGCGGACGCGCTCGACGGGGGCGAGGTACTTGTGCACCACCGGACGCTCCTCGCGGAGGGTGACCTCCTCGACGGCCTCGGCGATCTCCTTCTCGGTGAGGGAGGCGCGCTCGGCCTCGCCGACCGGAATCCGCTCGACCCGGACGCGCTCGCGGACCACCGGGACCCGGCGCTCGATCTGCTCGGTCGTCACGTACTTGCGCAGCTTCGCGGTGCCCACGGTGTGCCACTCGGTGGTGACCTCCAGTCGCTCCTCGCGGCAGGTGATCTCGACCGGGTCGGTGGGGGCGGGAGCGGCGGCGCCCACGGTGCTCTCGGCCGGCTGCGACTGCGGGTGCGGTTGCGGCTGCGGTTGCGGCTTGGGCTCGACGGGAGGCGTGACGGCGGGAGCGGGAGCGGGAGCGTGGGCGGGTGCGGGGGCACTGAGGGTGCGCACGTGGGCCTCCGGGGCGGTGCTGGTGTCGGTCGGGGCGGGCTCGGGCGAGCGGAGGGCGAGCGGCTTGGTGGTGGTGGCCGTGGCCGTGGCCGCAGCCGCCGCAGCCGTCGCGGGCGCGGCGGCCGGGGCGGTGCCGAAGTCGAGGTCGGACTGCGCGGCGTGGCCGCCGCTCTCACCGGCCGGGTCGTCGCTCCCCGGGGTGTCGAGGCCGTAGTAGCGGTAGAGCTGGAGTTCCTGGGCGGGGGACAGGTGCTGGCCCACACCGAAGTCCGGGGACTCCTTGACCAGCGACTTGTCGTACGGGACCCGGAGCTCTTCGCCGGAGAAGTCGCTCGTGGTGAGCGGGACGAAGGCGTCCCGGCCGAAGATGCCGGTCCGGACGGCGGCCCACTCGGGCCGTCCGGTGGCATCGTCCAGATAGACCTCGTCGACCGTGCCGATCTTGTCTCCGTTGCGGTCGACCGCCTTGTGGCCGATGAGGTCCCGGGGGTCGATGTCGGTCTGCACTCATTCCTCCAGGGCGCTGGGCCTGCGGAACCCCCGCAGGAAGGCGGCCGGAGCACCCGTTCCGTCCGCCACTTCACACCAAATGCCATGAATCGGACGGGCGCGACCGGGGTGCGCCGGACGGGCTGCGTGCTGCGCCGTCCGGGGGACGCGCGTAGACCCGGCGTGACCTGAAGCACCCGTGATCGGAAGGCCTCCCGCTGGTACCCTGGGCGGCGACCGCAGAGCCCGCTCGGGAGAGTCTCCGCCGCGAAAACCGCTGGTCGGAGCGCCGAAGGAGCAACTCCTCCCCGGAATCTCTCAGGCATCCGTACCGTGTGGGGTAGGTCACTCTGGAAAGCAGGGCAGGAGTGTCGGCACGGAAGCCGGCGACCACCACCCTCACCGACGGTGCAAGCCGACGGAGCGCTCACAGCGCGCTCCGTGCGGGCGAAGCTCTCAGGTCCCGATGACAGAGGGGGAGGCCTGTCGGGTTCGCCCGCCACGGCTGAGTTCGCTGTCCGCAGCGGGAAGGTCGGCCGGCGTGCGTACCCCCGCCGGTCCGTGACCAGGAGGCCTCGACCACATGAACGCCCAGCCGAACGCGGGACGCCCCACCGGCGCCTCGACCCTCACCGAGCTTGAGCTGGCCAGCCCCTTCGAGAACCGCCACATCGGCCCCGACGCCGCCGCGCAGGAGAAGATGCTGGCGTCCGTCGGCTACGGCTCGCTGGACGAGCTCGCCGCCACCGCCGTGCCCGAGGCGATCCGCTCCATCACCGGCCTGGACCTGCCCGCCGGCCGGTCCGAGGCGCAGGTCCTCGCCGAGCTGCGCGAGCTGGCCGGCCGCAACCAGGTGCTCCAGCCGATGATCGGCCTGGGCTACTACGGCACCTTCACCCCGCCGGTGATCCTGCGCAACGTCATGGAGAACCCGGCCTGGTACACCGCCTACACCCCGTACCAGCCGGAGATCTCCCAGGGCCGCCTGGAGGCGCTGCTCAACTTCCAGACCCTGGTCTCCGACCTGACGGGCCTGCCGACCTCCGGCTCCTCGCTGCTGGACGAGGGCACCGCGGCCGCCGAGGCGATGGCGCTGGCCCGCCGCGTCACCAAGGTCAAGGGCGGCGTCTTCCTGGTCGACGCCGAGACCCTGCCGCAGACCATCGCGGTGATCAACACCCGCGCGGTGCCGACCGGTGTCGAGGTCGTCGTCGCCGACCTGTCCGAGGGCATCCCGGCCGAGATCGCCGAGCGCGGCGTCTTCGGCGTGCTGCTGCAGTACCCGGGCGCCACCGGTGTGGTCCGCGACCTCACCCCGGTGATCGAGCAGGCGCACGGCCTGGGCGCGATCGTCGCCGTCGCCGCCGACCTGCTGGCGCTGACCCTGCTCAAGTCCCCCGGCTCGCTGGGCGCCGACATCGCCTGCGGCACCTCGCAGCGCTTCGGCGTGCCGATGGGCTTCGGCGGCCCGCACGCCGGCTACCTCTCGGTGCGCGCCGAGTACGCCCGCTCGCTGCCCGGCCGCCTGGTCGGCGTCTCCGTCGACTCCGACGGCAACCGCGCCTACCGCCTGGCGCTGCAGACCCGCGAGCAGCACATCCGCCGCGAGAAGGCCACCAGCAACATCTGCACCGCCCAGGTGCTGCTCGCCGTCATGGCCTCGATGTACGCCGTCTACCACGGCCCGGACGGCCTGGCCGACATCGCCCGCCGCACCCACCGGTACGCCGCCGCCCTCGCCGAGGGCCTGCGGGCCGGCGGCGTCGAGCTGCTGCACGGCGAGTTCTTCGACACCGTCACCGCCGTCGTCCCGGGCCGCGCCGCCGAGATCGCCGCCGCCGCCCGCGCCAACGGCATCAACGTCCACCAGGACGGCGCGGACCGGATCTCGATCTCCACCGACGAGACCACCACCCGCGAGCACCTGGCCGGCGTCTGGGCCGCGTTCGGCGTCGAGGCGGTCGAGGTCGCCGAGACCGCCGACGCGCTGCCGGGCGCCCTGCTGCGCGAGGACGAGTACCTGACCCACCCGGTCTTCCACAGCCACCGCTCGGAGACCGCCATGCTGCGCTACCTGCGCCGCCTGTCGGACCGGGACTACGCGCTGGACCGCGGCATGATCCCGCTGGGCTCCTGCACCATGAAGCTCAACGCGACCACCGAGATGGAGGCCGTGACCTGGCCGGAGTTCGGCCAGCTCCACCCCTTCGCGCCGATCGACCAGGCCCAGGGCTACCTGACCCTGATCCGCCAGCTGGAGCAGCAGCTGGTCGAGGTGACCGGCTACGACGCGGTCTCGATCCAGCCGAACGCGGGCTCCCAGGGCGAGCTGGCCGGCCTGCTGGCCGTCCGCGCCTACCACCACGCCAACGGCGACACCCAGCGTGACGTCTGCCTGATCCCGTCCTCGGCGCACGGCACCAACGCGGCTTCCGCCGTGATGGCCGGCATGCGCGTGGTCGTGGTGAAGACCCTGGTCGACGGCGACGTGGACGTCGAGGACCTGAAGGCCAAGATCGAGCAGCACCGCGACAGCCTGTCGGTGCTGATGGTCACCTACCCGTCGACCCACGGCGTGTACGAGACCGAGATCACCCAGATCTGCGCGATGGTGCACGAGGCCGGCGGCCAGGTCTACGTGGACGGCGCCAACCTGAACGCCCTGGTCGGTCTGGCCAAGCCGGGCAAGTTCGGCGCGGACGTCTCGCACCTGAACCTGCACAAGACCTTCTGCATCCCGCACGGCGGCGGCGGTCCGGGCGTCGGCCCGGTCGCGGTGCGCGCCCACCTGGCGCCGTACCTGCCGAACCACCCGCTGCAGGCGGAGGCCGGTCCGGCCACCGGTGTCGGTCCGATCTCGGCCGCGCCGTGGGGCTCGGCGGCGATCCTGCCGATCTCCTGGGCGTACGTCCGGCTGATGGGCGGCGAGGGCCTCAAGCACGCCACCCAGGTCGCGGTGCTGAACGCCAACTACATCGCCAAGCGCCTGGCGCCGCACTTCCCGGTGCTCTACACCGGCCCGGGCGGGCTGGTCGCCCACGAGTGCATCATCGACCTGCGCCCGCTGACCAAGGAGACGGGCGTGACGGTGGACGACATCGCCAAGCGCCTGATCGACTACGGCTTCCACGCGCCGACGATGTCCTTCCCGGTGGCCGGCACGCTGATGATCGAGCCGACCGAGTCCGAGGACCTGCACGAGATCGACCGCTTCTGCGACGCGATGATCGAGATCCGGGCCGAGATCGACAAGGTCGGCTCGGGCGAGTGGGCGGCCGACGACAACCCGCTGCGCAACGCCCCGCACACCGCCGCCGAGCTGGCCGGCGACTGGGCACACGGCTACTCGCGGCAGGACGCGGTCTTCCCGGCGGGCGTGAACCCGGCGGACAAGTACTGGCCGCCGGTGAGCCGGATCGACGGCGCGTACGGCGACCGCAACCTGGTCTGCTCCTGCCCGCCGCTGGACGAGTACGGCGTCTGACGGATCCGGCCGCCACGGCGGCCGGACGCACGGCAGGGCCCCGGCGGAACTCTCCGCCGGGGCCCTGCCCGTACGGCGATCGATCCGGCGGCCGCGCCCGCCGTACGGTCGGACCGCGCGGTCAGGCCGCGTGGGCGACGGGGCGGCGCGGGGCGATCACCCGGCCGTCCGGCAGCAGCTCTCCGGTGTCCTCGAACAGGACGACGCCGTTGCAGAGCAGGCTCCAGCCCTGCTCCGGGTGGCAGGCCACCGACACGGCCGCTTCGCGGTCCTCGGACTCGGCCGATGGGCACTCAGGACGGTGCTGGCACATACGCGTACCCTCGCTTCGCTCTGCGATCCTCCCCGTGGTGCGGTCGCCGGAGGTCGTACCGTCCGGAGGCCGCCGCGGTAGTCGGATCCTGTCCGCACGCCGACCAGGTGTTGACCGGCGCTCAAGTGGGTAGGACAGGTGGTCCTTCCACGCTGGTTCCCAGTGTCGGCATCTGCGGACGTGCTCGCAGGCATTTCGTGACATGCGCCACAACTCCCGGGCAGAGATCACCCGTTCAGGTGGGGCCGGCGGGAAATCGCGCACCGGTGGATCAGGTGGGGGATGGCCCGATCGGGCCATGGCGGATGCCCCGTTCGGGTGGCACCCGGCTGTCGCCCGGTGGGCAGCCCGTTCGGGTGACGTGTTCCGACCCCGGCTGCGGGCGCGGACGTGGGCGCGGGGCGGAGGGTCGTCGGGGCCGTCGGCGGCGGGGGAGAGTCGGCCGGTGCGCGGGCACGGGGAGGGCGGGCCGGCGCGCGGGCACGGCGGAGGGCCGCCGGGCGGGTGGTCCGGCGGCCCGTACGGATGCGGGCGTTTCAGGGGGAGCCGAGCAGCAGCGGCCTGACGAGCGGGGCCCGGGCGAGCAGCGGCAGGAGTTCGGCGGCGGGGTAGGCGCGGTGGGCGGTGACGCCGAGCGGGGCCGGGGCGAGCGGGATCAGCAGGTCGGCGGCCGGGCCGGTGTCGGGGCTGTGCAGCCAGAGCGCCGTCGCGTACTGGCCGGGGAAGGTCAGCAGTCGGGGCTGCTGGCGGATCCGGGAGCTCTGGGCGAGCTGCCAGGCCTCGCGCAGCGCCCGGACCGTGGAGTCGAGGTAGGGGCCGGCGGTGAAGTGGGAGAAGGTGTGGCCCTCGACGGCCTGCACCACCTCGGCGGCGGCGGCCACGTCGGCGCCGTCCTTGATCAGGAAGCGCCACCCGGTGCGGCGGGCGGCGGGGAGTTCGGGGCGCGGGCCGTCCAGGACGTGCACCGCGAGCGGATGCGCGGGGACCAGGGGGCCGGCCGGATGACGCAGCGCTGCGGCGGCGGGCTGGCGCAGCGCGGTCTCCGAGTCGAGTGCACCCAGGACCGCGCGCAGGGCGCTCGGCGGGGGCTGGGGGGTCTGCAGAGTCATGGCGGGGTCCGCCTCTCCAAGCGAGATCGGCGTGCGAGTGCGGCATACCGGCATGGCGCGGCGCGTCATCGGTGACGGGGCCTGGCCGTGTCCGGTTGTGCAGGATCGCGGTGCCGGCGCGGTCGCCGCCGTCGACGAGGGGTTCCGAGGCGGGAGCCGACCGGCCGGAGGGCTGTGCGAATTCCATCGAACAGAAGCGCAGGGTGATCTGTTTATCACAGGCGGTGGCGCCGGGCAAGTCTGCAGATGGTCTGATATTCCGTCAGTTGCCTTGCATTGCAAGCCAGTACAAGCATTCGGGTATCGATCTTCGAGGTGGGCATGATGCTTCCACGGTCGGTCGGCCGGGTGGCTCAACGGGGTGTCTCAGAAGGAGGGGACCGTGGGCGAGAAGGTCGTGGCGACTCGGGCGGATCTGGCGGACCGGCAGCTGTACCGGCGCAAGCTCCAGGCCTGTCAGGAGGCACTGGGGCGGATGCTGCGGGAGGACCGCTTCGACCGGCCGCGGGCCGTGATGGGGCTGGAGATCGAGCTCAACCTGGCCGACGAGCAGGGCCTGCCGGCCATGAACAACGCCCAGGTGCTGAGCGAGATCGGCTCCAGCGACTTCCAGACCGAACTGGGCAGGTTCAACATCGAGGTCAACATCACGCCGCACCGGCTCTGCGGCCACGTCTTCGAGGATCTGCGCGAGGAGATCGACACCGGGCTGCGCTACGCCGACCGGCGGGCCGCCGAGGCGGGTGCCCGGATCGTCATGGTGGGCATCCTGCCGACCCTGGAGCACGCCCACACCGGGCTCGACGCGATGAGCCACAACCAGCGGTACAGCCTGCTCAGCGACCAGATCCTGGCCGCGCGGGGGGAGGAGATCACGCTCGACATCGAGGGCGTGGAGCACCTCCAGCTGGAGTCCATCACCATGGTCGCCGAGGCCGCCGCGACCTCCCTGCAGCTGCACCTGCAGGTGACCCCGGAGCGGTTCTCCTCGGTGTGGAACGCGGCCCAGGCGCTCTGCGGGCCGCAGCTCGCGATCGGCGCGAACTCCCCCTTCCTGTTCGGGCGGGAGCTGTGGCGGGAGACCCGGCCGGTGCTCTTCCAGCAGGCCTGCGACACCCGTTCGGCCGAGCTCAAGGCGCAGGGCGTGCGCCCCATCACCTGGTTCGGCGAGCGCTGGGTGGACTCGGCGTACGACCTGTTCGAGGAGAACCTGCGGTACTTCCCCGCGCTGCTGCCGATCTGCGACGACGAGGACCCGCTGAAGGTGCTGGCCTCCGGCGGCGCGCCCAAGCTCGCCGAGATGCGGCTGCACAACGGCACCATCTACCGCTGGAACCGGCCGATCTACGACGTCTCGGGCGGGGTGGCGCACCTGCGGGTGGAGAACCGGGCGCTGCCGGCCGGGCCGACGGTGGCCGACACGCTGGCCAACGCCGCCTTCTACTACGGGTTGGTCCGGGTGCTCGCCGAGCAGCCCCGGCCGGTCTGGACCCGGCTGCCGTTCGAGCGGGCGGACGAGAACTTCCGGCAGGGCGCCCGGTACGGCATCGACGCGGTGTTCCAGTGGCCGCGCCCCGGACGGGCCGGGCGCGGGGGCGGGCTCCAGACGGTGTCCGCGGTCGACCTCGTGCTGGGCGAGCTGCTGCCGATGGCCTACCAGGGCCTCGACGAGTGGGGCGTGGAGCCCGCCGACCGCGACCGCTACCTGGGCATCATCGAGCAGCGCTGCCTGCGCCGCACCAACGGCGCGGCCTGGCAGAGCGCGACCTTCCACCGGCTGCGCGAGCAGTACGGGATGGACCGGCCGACGGCGCTCGCCGCGATGACCCGGCGCTACGCCGAGTACATGCGCGGCGGGGAGCCGGTCCACACCTGGCCGGTCGGCTAGCCCCGGACTTCGCACATAACGAGTTCGGATGATGTGGTGATGCGACCGGTGTCCCGGCGGGGTGCCGGTCGTTGAACCCGACGTGCCG
>NZ_JBEOUW010000075.1:0-22581 GCF_040303045.1 Kitasatospora sp. NPDC096140 | reverse complement strand
GCGCGCGGTTGTGATTCATCGCCCGGCGCTGCCCCCCCCCCGGGGGGGGGGGGCCCCCCCCCCCGGGCCCCCCCGCCGCCGTTTTCCGTCCCGTTTCCGGCCTGCCTTCCGGCCTGCTTCCGGCCTGCTTCCGGCCTGCTTCCGGCCTGCTTCCGGCCGTCGCCTCCCGCGCGGCTCAGAAGGGTCGCAGTGCCGGCTCCTTGCGCCCGCCGCCGAGCAGCCGCTCCAGCGCCCCCTCCACGTCCCCCCGCCAGGAGAGCGTCGTCCGCGCCTCCAGCCGCAGCCGCGGGTAGCGGGCGTGCGGCCGGACGGTCTTGAAGCCGACCGCCAGCAGGTGATCGGCCGGCAGCACGCAGCTGGTCGGCGACCGTCCGGCCGAGCCGAAGGCCTCGATCGCCCGGACCCCCCGCCCGATCAGGTCCTTGGCCACCGTCTGCACCAGCACCCGGCCCAGCCCCTGGCGCTGGTAGCCCGGCAGCACCCGGCTGACCATCAGCTGAACGGCGTCCGGTGAGACCGGGCTGGTCGGGAAGGACTGCGAGCGGGGGACGTAGGCGGGCGGCGCGTAGAGCACGAACCCCGCGGGCCGGTCGTCCACGTAGACGATCCGACCGCAGGAGCCCCACTCCAGCAGCACCGTGGAGATCCACCCCTCCTTCTCCGACTCCGTCTTCCCGGACTCCACCGCCGCCTTGGCGCTGACCGGGTCCAGCTCCCAGAACACACAGGAGCGGCAGCCGTCCGGCAGGTCCCCGAGGTTGTCCAGCGTCAGCGGAGCGATCCGGCGTCCCATGCCCGCACCTCCTCCTCCACTTCACGGTCGAGCATTCCCCCACGAACACCGATGGGTGCATGTTTCACGTGAAACAGCGCTCACGTGAAGCATGCACCCATCGGGTCGGTGCACCCGGGCCCGGAGCCCGGCTCAGCCCTGCGACAGCCGCAGACCGTCCTCACCGGGGGCCATGCTGTCCAGGATCCGGTTGAGGTCCTCGACCGAACCGAACTCCAGCACCACCTTGCCCTTGCCCAGCTTGCCTCCGCGCTGCGAGACCTCGACCTTCACCCGGGTGTCGAAACGGTCCGACAGCCGGCTCGCCAGGTCGCTGAAGGCCGGGGAGAGCAGCTTGCCCGCCTTGGGCGTCTGGCGCCTGGGCTTGTCCGCCTCCTCCTCGGCGCGCATCAGGACGACGATCTCCTCCACGTTGCGCACGGTGAGGCCCTCGGCGATGATCCGTGCGGCCAGCCGCTCCTGCTGCTCGGGGTCCGGCACCGCGAGCAGCGCGCGGGCGTGCCCCGCCATCAGCGTCCCGGCCACCAGCCGGACCTGGACGGACGGCGCGAGCTTCATCAGCCGCAGGGTGTTGGAGACGTGCGCGCGCGAGCGGCCGATCCGGTCGGCCAGCTCCTCGTGGGTGCAGGAGAAGTCCCGCAGCAGCTGGTCGTAGGCGGCGGCCTCCTCCAGCGGGTTCAGCTCGGCCCGGTGCAGGTTCTCCAGGAGGGCGTCCAGCAGCAGCTTGTCGTCCTCGGTGGCCCGGACGATCGCCGGGATCCGGTCCAGCCCGGCCTCCCGGGAGGCCCGCCAGCGGCGCTCGCCCATGATCAGCTCGAAGCTGTCGGCCCCGGCCTGGCGCACCACGATCGGCTGGAGCAGACCGACCTCCTTGATGGAGGTGACCAGCTCGGCCAGCTTGTCGGGATCGAAGACGTCACGCGGCTGGCGCGGGTTGGGGGTGATCGCGTCCAGCGGCAGCTCGGCGAAGTAGGCACCCGCCGGCTGCGCCTGCTCGGCCTGCTTCTCCGCGGCCGCCCGGGCCGCCACCGTGCCGCGGCCACCCGGCAGCGGCGGCGCCGTGGCCGGCGTCGGCGCGCCGTTCGCCACCACCGAGGCCGGTGCGGGCGTGGCAGTCGCAGGCTTCGCCGCCACCCCGCCGTCCACCGGCGCGGCGGGGCGGATCAGCGCCTCCAGCCCTCGACCCAGACCCCTGCGACCACTCACTGATGACCCTCCGTCGTGCCGTGCTGTGCCACCGGGGCGTCGTGCCCCTGCTGGCCGTCCCGCTGCTGACCCACCAGCGAGCCGCCCTGGCCCACCGCACGCAGCGCGAGCTCGCGGGCGGCCTCCAGGTAGGAGAGCGCCCCGGTCGAACCCGGGTCGTAGGTGAGCACCGTCTGCCCGTAGCTGGGCGCCTCCGAGATGCGTACCGAGCGCGGGATCGCCGTGCTCAACACCTCTTGCTGGAAGTGGGTCCGGACCTCCTCGGCGACCTGGGCGGCCAGCCGGGTCCGGGCGTCGTACATGGTGAGCAGGATGGTCGACACGTGCAGCGCGGGGTTGAGGTGCGCGCGCACCAGCTCGACGTTCCGCAGCAGCTGGCCGAGGCCCTCCAGCGCGTAGTACTCGCACTGGATCGGGATCAGCACCTCCTGGCCGGCGACCAGGGCGTTGACCGTCAGCAGGCCCAGCGAGGGGGGACAGTCGATCAGGATGTAGTCCAACGGCTGCTCGTAAGCCGCGATGGCGCGCTGGAGCCGGCTCTCCCGGGCCACCAGGGAGACCAGCTCGATCTCGGCGCCGGCCAGGTCGATGGTGGCGGGGACGCAGAACAGCCCCTCGACGTCGTGCACCGGCTGCACCACGTCGGCCAGGGGCTTGCCCTCCACCAGGACGTCGTAGATGGACGGCACCTCGGCGTGGTGGTCGATGCCCAGTGCCGTGGAGGCGTTGCCCTGCGGGTCGAGGTCGACGACCAGGACGCGCAGGCCGTGCATGGCCAGCGAGGCGGCCATGTTCACGGTGGTGGTGGTCTTGCCCACCCCACCCTTCTGGTTCGCGACCACGATCACCCGGGTCGCGGCGGGCCGGGGAAGCCCCTCACCCGCTCGGCCGATCGCCTGAACCGCAGCCTGGGCAGCCCGCGCGATGGGCGTGTCATCGATCTGGTCGATGGTCTCCGAGTCCTGCATGGGGGTCAGTGTTTCACGTGAAACCGGAGCGGCAACAGTCGCCGCCCGGTCACGGCGGAGGATGCCCGAGAGCAAGGAGCGACGTTTCACGTGAAACACCATGCCCGGTTTGCCGGAAATCTGACGTTGCGACACTCCGGTGTCCCGGAGTCGTCCCGCTGGTCACCCGGACGACGACGGGCGGACGCGCCTCCCGTCCAGGAGGCCCGTCCGCCCGTCTCCGTACGTCTTCCGCGCCACCCGGCTCAGCGGGCGCGGCGCCGCCCGCCCCGGCCGCGCTCGCCGTTGCGGGCGCTCGCGGTGCGGCCCGCCCGGGCCGCCTTGGCCCGTCGGGTCGCGGCCTTCACGCCGCCGGGGCTCTCCCCCGCCTTGACCTGGACCACCCGGGTGGAGGTCTCCAGGGTGCCGGAACCGACCTCGATCACGCTCCACTCGACCGCGCCCAGCTTGGCCAGCCCGGCGCGCGAGTCGGCCAGCTCCTGCTCGGCGCTGTCGCCCTTGAGCGCCAGCATCTGACCGTGCGGACGCAGCAGCGGCAGGCCCCAGCCGGCCAGCCGCTCCATCGGCGCCACCGCCCGGGCGGTCACCACGTCCACCGCGAGCTTGCCGACCATCTCCTCGGCGCGGCCGCGCAGCACCGTGACGTTCTCCAGTCCCAGCTCCCGGACGACCTCCTCCAGGAAGGTCGTCCGGCGCAGCAGCGGCTCCAGCAGCGTCACCGAGACGTCCGGACGGGCCAGCGCCACCGGGATGCCGGGCAGGCCGGCGCCGGAGCCGACGTCGCACAGGGTGGTGCCGCCGGGCAGCAGCTCGGCCAGCACCGCGCAGTTGAGGACGTGGCGGTCCCAGAGCCGCGGCACCTCACGCGGACCGATCAGCCCGCGCTGGACACCGGCGGTCGCCAGCAGCTCGGTGTACCGGACGGCGGCGTCGTAACGGTCGCCGAAGACCTCCCGGGCGACGGCCGGGGCCTCCGGCGGCGCCACCACCTCGGCGGCCCGCCCCTCGGGGGCCGGATCCACGTCCGCCCCCGGCCGGCCGGCAGCCGCGTTCTCCGTGTCCATCTCGACCTCTCCGATCCCCGGATCCACCGACCCGCTCAACGCACTGTTTCACGTGAAACGTCTCCCGCCGGGCCGCTGCCCGCGGAAGGGACGACGACCCCGCCCGCACGAGGCGGACGGGGTCGCGTCCGGTGAAGCTCTCCGGCCGCCACCGCGGCCGGTCATCGATCCGCCGGCCTCAGGCCGGCAGCACGACCACGCACCGCTGGGGCTCTTCGCCCTCGGACTCGCTGCGCAGACCGGCCGCGGCCACCGCGTCGTGGACGACCTTGCGCTCGAACGGCGTCATCGGACGCAGCTTGACCTGCTCGCCGCTGCTCTTCGCCTGCTCGGCCGCCTGGGCACCGAGCGTGGCCAGCTCCGAACGCTTGCGGGCCCGGAAGCCGGCAATGTCCAGCATGAGGCGGCTGCGCTCGCCGGTCTCCCGGTGGACAGCCAACCGGGTCAGCTCCTGCAGCGCCTCCAACACCTCGCCGTCCTGGCCGACCAGGCGCTGCAGCGCGCGGTCGTTGCCGTCGCTGACGATGGAGACCAGGGCGCGGTCGCCCTCGACGTCCATGTCGATGTCACCGTCGAGGTCCGCGATGTCGAGCAGACCCTCCAGGTAGTCCGCCGCGATGTCCCCCTCCTGCTCCAGGCGGGTGATGAGGCTCTCGTCGGCGCTGGCGGCGGCCTCGGCCTCGACGGCGGAGGTGGTGCCTTCCGTCACTGATGGACTCCTTCGGAGATGGGCCCGTCTGGCGGGCCGGGAACGAAGCTCTTCGCGGCTGTCACAACAGGCCCGGGGCCGGTCAGGACTTCTTCTTCGGCCGCTGGCCGCCACCGCGCTTCGGCTGCTGCCGGGTGCCCTGCTTGGTGCCGGTCGGCTTGGCCGCGGCCTGCTTGGCAGCCGTCGGCTTGGTCTCCGGCTCGGCCGGGACGGCGTCGGCGGGTTCCTCGGCCGGGGTGTCCTTGCTCAGCTCGGCCGTCGCGTGACCGGCGCCACCGTGCTGGCGCTGCGACTTGCTCTGCCGACGGGGCTGCTGGCGGCGCGCCTGCACCGACTCCTCGACCACCGCGGACGCACTCGACGCGGCGCTGAGGGCCTCCTTGGACGGGGGCAGGATGCCCCAGAGCGCGCCCTTGATCTCCGTGCCGTCCGGACGCAGCCGGCCGGCCTTCTTCAGCCGCGCCTGGCGCTCCTGGAAGGCCTTGCTGCCCGGGGTCGGGTTGTTGTGGATGACGATCAGCTGCTGGCCCATCGACCAGACGTTGGTGGTCAGCCAGTAGACCAGGACACCGACGGGGAAGTTGATGCCCATCACGGCGAACATCACCGGGAAGACGTACATCAGCATCTTCTGCTGCTGCATGAACGGCGTCTTGACCGTGAGGTCGACGTTCTTGGTCATCAGCTGGCGCTGGGTGACGAACTGCGACAGCGACATCAGGATGATCATCACCGCGGTGACGATCTTGACGCTGGTCTCGCTGCTGCCGAGGAAGGTCGCGGAGAGCGGGGCGCCGAAGATGTGCGCCTTGCCGGCGCTCACCAGCAGGTCACCGTGGATGACGCCGATGTCCTGGCCCTTGGCCACCTTGGCCAGCACGCCGTAGAGCGCGGTGAAGAACGGCGCCTGCACGATGATGGGAAGGCAGCTGGAGAACGGGTTGGTACCCGCCTCCTTGTACAGCTTCATCATCTCTTCGGACTGGCGCTGGCGGTCGTTCTTGTAGCGCTCCTGGATGGCCTTCATCTTCGGCTGGATCGCCTGCATGGCCCGGGTCGCCTTGATCTGCTTCACGAAGAGCGGGATCAGGCAGATCCGGATGACGACCACCATCGAGGCGATGGACAGACCCCAGGCCCAGCCACCGTCCGGGTCGAAGATGTGGCTGTACAGCGAGTGGAACTGGACGATGATCCAGGACACTGCTGTGTAGAGGGGACTCAGAAAACCGAAGGTCACCGGTCAGACTCCTTGGGCATCGGGCTTCGCCACCGGCTCCGGCTCGGCGGTCCCGCTCTGGGGGCTCAGAAGATCACGCAGCCGGCGGTGCCACACCGGATGCTTGCGCGGCGGGACGTGATCGACCCCGCCGGGCGTCCATGGATTGCAGCGCAGGATGCGCCACACGGTCAGACCGCCGCCCTTGACCGCCCCGTGTACCTTCACGGCCTCGTAGCCGTAGTGCGAGCAGGAGGGGTAGTAACGGCACACCGGACCCAGCAGTGGGCTGATCGTCCACTGGTAGACCCTGATCAGACCCATCAGCAGGTACTTCATCGCCCTGCTCCCGTCGGCGCCGTGGCGGCGGGCTCGGCCCTCAGCAACCGCTTCAGCGCCGCGTCCAGGTCCCGTTCGAGGTCCTGGTACGAGGCGGACGCGGCCTGGGGCAGCGCACGCACCACTATCAGGCTACCGGCGGGCAGCCTGGACAGACGATCACGAACGAGATGACGCAACCTGCGCTTCACCAGATTGCGGACGACCGCCGGACCAACGGCCTTGCTCACGACGAAACCCGCACGCGCCGAAGGAGTCCCCTCGGCGACGTGCGGGCGGGAGTCGCTGGTCCGGTCGGTCTGCCCCTGGGGGTCACCCTCTCTGCTGAGATGGACGACCAGAAGGGGCCGGCCGGCCCGGCGACCGCGTTTCACTGCGGTCGCGAAGTCCTGGCGCCGCCGCAGCCGATTCTCGGAGGGCAGCACGACAGACTCTGGCGCGGATCAGGCGGACAGGCTGGCGCGGCCCTTGCCACGGCGGGCAGCCAGGATGGCGCGGCCGGCGCGGGTACGCATACGCAGCCGGAAGCCGTGGGTCTTCGCGCGACGACGGTTGTTCGGCTGGAAGGTGCGCTTGCTCACTCGGGGGCTCCTGAGGTGAATCGTAGGATGACGGGGAGTCGCTTGGCCGTCACCGTGCGTCCGCGTGATCTCCCCTGAATTCGGAAATCCGGCCCATCGCCCCAGTTCGGCTGGGGTCTGAGGCAATCCACGGCGCCCGTGCTGCGCGCCTTATGGAGCGGGCGGACCCGCGGACATGCGGCAGCGGCCATCGACAACTCGACCTGGTTACGGTACGCGGGACGGGGCACGAGGGTCAAACCGGCCTCTCCGGCCCGCTTTACCCACAGCCTGTGGACAACGACTTGATCCCGCCCTGTTCGCTGACTACCGTTGCAGAACTTGTCTGGTTTGTTCTTGGAAAGCGTGCACCAGTGGCTGATGTCAACAGCGACCTCGTCCCGGTCTGGGCCAGGGTCGTCGAGCGGCTGGTCAGCGACCCCGATGTCGGGGAGATGGACAAGCAGTGGGTGCAGCGCACCCAGCCGATGTGGATGATGCACGACACCGCCCTGCTGGCGACCCCGAACGAGCGGGCCAAGCAGGTGCTGGAGGGCCGGCTGCTGCCGCAGCTGACCGAGGCCCTCAGCCGCGAGCTCAGCCGCCCGGTCCGGATCGCCGTGATGGTCGACGCCAACGCCGTGCCGACCACCCCCGCGCCCGCCCCCCAGACCCCCGCCGAGCCCTACCCCGGTCCCGCCGAGGACACCGGCGGCTACGGCGGCCAGGACTACCAGCAGCCGTACGAGCAGGACCAGCCCTACGAACAGCGGCAGCGGTACGAGCAGGACCAGCCGTACGAGCAGGACTACGAGCGCCCCCGCTACGACACCGGCGGCTACGAGCAGCGTCCGGCCCCCTACGGCGGCCCCTCCGCCGGCCCGCAGGGCTGGCCGGGCTACCAGGACCAGCCGCCCGCCTCCTACGAGCACGAGGAGCCCGCGCCCCGTACGGCGCCGCGGCCCCTGCCGGGCCCGCCCGCGACCACCCAGGGCGACCTCTTCGGCGGCGCCTACGGCCCCGGCCCGAACGAGCAGCCCCGCGGCGCCGCCGGCCGCCGTTCCGCCGGCTCCCGCCCCACCGGCGGCCGCCCGGCCGAGAAGGCGGCCTCGGAGCGGCCGGGCGAGCGTCCCGCCGTCCCCGGCGTGCCCGCCCCGCCCGGCGCTCCCCCGGCCGGCGGCTCCCGCAAGGACGAACCGGCCGCGCGGCTGAACCCCAAGTACCTGTTCGACACCTTCGTCATCGGTGCCAGCAACCGCTTCGCGCACGCGGCGGCGGTGGCGGTCGCCGAGGCCCCGGCCAAGGCGTACAACCCGCTCTTCATCTACGGCGAGTCCGGGCTGGGCAAGACCCACCTGCTGCACGCCATCGGGCACTACTCGCGCAGCCTCTTCCCGGGCACCCGGGTGCGCTACGTGTCCTCCGAGGAGTTCACCAACGAGTTCATCAACTCGATCCGGGACGGCAAGGCGGACACCTTCCGCCGCCGCTACCGGGACATGGACATCCTGCTCGTGGACGACGTCCAGTTCCTCGCGAGCAAGGAGTCCACGCAGGAGGAGTTCTTCCACACCTTCAACACCCTCCACAACGCGAACAAGCAGATCGTGCTCTCCTCGGACCGGCCGCCCAAGCTGCTGACCACGCTGGAGGACCGGCTGCGCAACCGCTTCGAGTGGGGTCTGATCACCGACGTCACCCCGCCGGAGCTGGAGACCCGGATCGCGATCCTGCGCAAGAAGGCGATCCAGGAGCAACTCAACGCTCCCGCCGACGTCCTGGAGTTCATCGCGTCCCGGATCACCCGCAACATCCGGGAGTTGGAGGGCGCCCTGATCCGGGTCACCGCCTTCGCCAACCTCAACCGGGCGCCGGTGGACCTGGAGCTGGCCGGGATCGTCCTCAAGGACCTGATCCCCGGCGGCGACGAGGACGCGGGGCCGGAGATCACCGCGCAGGTCATCATGCAGCAGACCGCCGCCTACTTCGGCCTGGGCGTGGACGACCTCTGCGGATCCTCGCGCAGCCGCGTCCTGGTGACGGCCCGCCAGATCGCGATGTACCTGTGCCGGGAGCTCACCGACCTGTCACTGCCGAAGATCGGCGCGCAGTTCGGCGGCCGGGACCACACCACGGTGATGCACGCCGACCGCAAGATCCGCTCGCTGATGGCCGAGCGCCGCTCGATCTACAACCAGGTCACCGAACTCACCAACCGCATCAAGAGCTAGCCACCGCCGCGCACCGCGGCCCGAGGGCGTCAGGAGCGATCCTGACGCCCTTTTCGCGCATCCACAGGTGTGCGACCGCCGCCGGCCGGGCAGGAATGCCGTCGACGGACGGTGTGCCAGTCCACAGCCCGCGCCGAACAACTGACCGGTGATTCGAACACCCGGGGCGCGCAAGGCCGTTGTCCACAGGCGGGGCACCCTCCCGGCCGTCCACAGGCCAGGGAGCCCGGAGTTATCCAGAATTCGTCCACAAGCCCGTCCCCGCTACGCTCTTCCGCGCAGGTCAGGTGCCTGTGGACTTGTGCACAACGGTTATCCACAGGCTGTGGACAATTGACGGCCCGCCAGTGGGCCGTCCGGGTTATCCACCGGTTGTCCCCAGGCCGGGGCGGGTTATCCCCAGGTTGTCCACAGCGGCGTCCACAGTTCGACAACCGTGTGCTGTCGTTCATACCCTGGTGTGAAAGGCGTCACGAAAAGTTGACCGGCGCCCGTGGATAACCGGGCCCGGATCTGGGGATAGCCCTGGGGATAACCTGTGGATACCCAGCGTGCCCTGTGGGTAACGCTCGGCTGTCCACAGCGCGGCCTGCCCGTCCACAGCCGCCGTCCACATGCGCTGTGGACAAAATCCGGGCCCTGACCTGCGGAAACGGGGTTATCCACGGTTTCCACAGGCCCTACTACTACCACTACACAGATAGACCGTGAACCTGCTTTCAAAGTGGGTGGGCCCGAAATCTGTGGACAACCGCGCCCCGACATCTGTTCGGCTTGCTTCCGCCCGTCTGCCCCGTCTGTCGGCGGAGTACGTCAGACTGTCCTTGCGACTGGAAGCGGAGCGGGCAGAGCTCGGCGGACAGCCCGACCGACGATCAAGATCAGACGAACCAGAGTGCGAGCGGGAGCGCTCGATCCAGGAGGCGGTTACCGGTGAAGTTCCGGGTGGAGCGTGACGTCCTCGCGGAGGCGGTGGCCTGGGCTGCCCGCAGCCTCCCGGCACGGCCGCCGGTGCCGGTGCTGGCCGGCCTGCTGCTGACGGCACAGGAGGGCAGCCTGGCGCTGTCCGGCTTCGACTACGAGGTGTCGGCCCGGGTCGAGCTGGAGGCGGACGTCGAGGAGGCCGGCACCGTCCTGGTCTCCGGTCGACTGCTGAACGACATCTCCCGCAACCTTCCCAACAGGCCTGTGGAGATCTCCACCGACGGCCAGCGGGTCAGCGTGGTGTGCGGCAGCTCCCGCTTCACCCTGCCCACCCTCCCGGTCGACGAGTACCCGGCCCTGCCCCAGATGCCGACCGCCACCGGCACCGTCTCCGGGGACGTCTTCGCCTCGGCCGTCAGCCAGGCCGCGGTCGCCGCCGGCCGGGACGACACCCTGCCGGTGCTCACCGGTGTCCGGGTCGAGATCGAGGGCGACCGGATCACCCTGGCCGCCACCGACCGCTACCGCTTCGCCGTCCGCGAGCTGCTGTGGAAGCCCGAGCAGTCGGACATCTCCGCGGTCGCCCTGGTGCCGGCCAAGACCCTGCAGGACATCGCCAAGTCCCTGGGCAGCGGCGACAACGTCTCCATCGCGCTCTCCTCGGGCGGCGCGGGCGAGGGCCTGATCGGCTTCGAGGGCGCCGGCCGCCGGACCACCACGCGGCTGCTGGAGGGCGAGTTCCCCAAGTTCCGCAGCCTCTTCCCGACCGAGTTCAACGCGATCGCCGCGATCCAGACCCAGCCCTTCCTGGAGGCGCTCAAGCGCGTCTCGCTGGTCGCCGAGCGCAACACCCCGGTCCGCCTCAACTTCGAGGAGGGCGTGCTGACGCTGGAGGCCGGCTCGGGCGACGACGCCCAGGCCACCGAGCGGATCGAGGCCTCCCTGGAGGGCGACGCCATCTCGATCGCCTTCAACCCGGGCTACCTGGAGGAGGGCCTCAAGGCCATCGACTCCGCCTACGCCCAGCTGAGCTTCACCACCCCGACCAAGCCCGCCCTGCTCAGCGGCAAGGTCTCGGTGGACGCCGAGGAGGACAAGGCGTACCAGTACCTGATCATGCCGGTCCGCCTCTCCGGCTGATCCGCCGATCCGCTCCGCTTCCGCGTGACCGTCCACAGGCTGTGCACACCCGCTGTGCACAGCCTGTGGACGTCTCCCCCGCTCGGCCCGACCACAGGCGGGAGCCGGTGGTTCAGCGCGTAGGCTCAGGGAGTGCGGCAACGGCGCCGCCGCCAGGCACGTCACCACAGGTAAGGACTTGGTCATGGAGCTCGGCCTCATCGGTCTCGGCAAGATGGGCGGCAACATGCGCGAGCGGATCCGCCGCGCCGGCCACACCGTCATCGGCTACGACCGCAATCCGGACATCTCCGACGTCGAGAGCCTGCAGGAACTCGTCACCAAGCTGCAGGGCCCGCGCGTGGTCTGGGTGATGGTCCCGGCCGGCGCCGCCACCCAGGCGACCGTCGACGAGCTCGCCGAGCTGCTCTCCCCCGGCGACGTGGTCGTCGACGGCGGCAACTCCCGCTGGACCGACGACGTCAAGCACGCCGAGGCGCTGGCCGCCAAGGGCATCGGCTTCGTCGACTGCGGCGTCTCCGGCGGCGTCTGGGGCCTGGAGAACGGCTACGCGCTGATGTACGGCGGCGACGCCGAGCACGTCGCGCGGGTCCAGCCGGTCTTCGACGCGCTCAAGCCCGAGGGCGACTTCGGCTCGGTGCACGCGGGCGCGGTGGGCGCCGGGCACTTCGCCAAGATGGTCCACAACGGCATCGAGTACGCGATGATGCAGGCCTTCGCCGAGGGCTGGGAGCTGCTGGAGGCCGCGCCCGAGGTCACCGACGTGCGCGAGGTCTTCCGCAGCTGGCAGGAGGGCACCGTCATCCGCTCCTGGCTGCTGGACCTGGCCGTCCGCGCCCTGGACGAGGACGAGCACCTGGCGAAGCTGCGCGGTTGGGCCGCCGACTCCGGCGAGGGCCGCTGGACCGTCGAGGCCGCGATCGACCACGCCGTGCCGCTGCCGGCGATCACCGCCTCGCTGTTCGCCCGCTTCGCGTCCCGCCAGGACGACTCGCCGCAGATGAAGATGATCGCCGCGCTGCGCAACCAGTTCGGCGGCCACGCGGTCGAGTCGAAGTAGTTCCCTCCGGGGACCGGCCCCACCGGGGCGCGGCCCCGGTTCATCCACAGAAGGCGGGCGCAGTCCACAGCCATGCACGTCGCGCACCTGTCGCTCGCCGACTTCCGGTCGTACGCCCGGGCCGAGGTTCCCCTCGACCCGGGCGTGACGGCCTTCGTGGGGCCCAACGGCCAGGGCAAGACCAACCTGGTCGAGGCGATCGGCTACGTCGCCACCCTGGGCAGCCACCGGGTCGCCACCGACGCCCCGCTGATCCGGCTGGGCGCCGAGCGGGCGGTGATCCGCACCTCGGTGGTGGACCGCGGCCGGTCCACCCTGGTCGAGCTGGAACTCACCCCCGGCAAGGCCAACCGCGCCCGGATCAACCGCTCCGACAACGTCCGCCCGCGCGACGTGCTGGGCCTGTTGCGCACCGTGTTGTTCGCCCCCGAGGACCTCAGCCTGGTCAAGGGCGACCCGGGCGAGCGCCGGCGCTTCCTGGACGAGCTGCTGACGGCCCGTGCGCCCCGGCTGGCCGGCGTGCGGCAGGACTACGAGCGGGTGCTCAAGCAGCGCAACGCCCTGCTGAAGACCGCCGCGATGGCCCGTCGGGCGGGCGGCGGCAAGGGCGCGGACCTCTCCACCCTGGAGGTCTGGGACGGCCACCTGGCCCGCGCCGGAGCCGAGTTGACGGCCTTCCGGATCCAGCTGGTGGCCGCCCTGCAGCCGCTGGTGACGGCCGCCTACGGGCAGCTGGCCCCCGGCGGCGGCGAGACCGCCCTGGAGTACCGCAGCTCCTTCGAGGGCGAGCTGCCGACCAGCCGCGAACAGGCCGAGGAGCAGCTGCTGGGCGCGCTGCAGGCGGTCCGCAAGCAGGAGGTCGACCGCGGCCTCACCCTGGTCGGCCCGCACCGCGACGAGCTGGGGCTCAAGCTCGGCCCGATGCCCGCCAAGGGCTACGCCAGCCACGGCGAGTCCTGGTCGTACGCGCTGGCGCTGCGGCTGGCCTCGTACGAGCTGCTGCGCGCCGACGGCGGTGAGCCGGTGCTGATCCTGGACGACGTGTTCGCCGAGCTGGACGCCGCCCGCCGGGACCGGCTGGCCGAACTGGTGGCCGACGGCGAGCAGGTGCTGGTGACCGCGGCGGTCGCCGAGGACGTCCCGAAGGCGCTGGCCGGCGCCCGGTTCGCGGTGTCCGACGGCGCCGTGCGCCGCGTCGACGGCTGACCGCGCACCCGTTCCACGACCCCCGTCGCGCTCCCCCGGGCCCACCGCGATCCGCGGCGTCCGAGTACTCCCGTAGGCTGGACGGCTCGGCGGGCGCGTGACCGCGACCGTTGTCCACAGGCTGGGGAAAGGAGATCGCCGTGAGCGAGTCGGCGGAGCACTCCCCCAAGCCCGGCGCCCCGAAGCCCGGTGCCCCCGGCGCCCCGAAGCCCGGCGCCCCCGAGCCGACCGGTGCCGACCTCGCCCGCTCCGCGCTGCGGGCGGCCCGGGCCCAGGCCAAGCAGCGCGGCGAGCAGGTCCGGGAGAAGCGCGAGGCGAAGCGGCACGGTCTGCGCAGCGGTGCCCGTTCGGACGGCCGCGACCCGGTCCCGCTGGGCGCCGCGCTGAACCGGCTGCTGACCGAGCGCGGCTGGGAGTCCTCGGCCGCCGTCGGCGGGGTGATGGGCCGCTGGCCGCAGATCGTCGGCCCGGACATCGCCGCGCACTGCCACCCCTCCTCCTACGACGAGGCCGCCGCGGTGCTCACCGTGCAGTGCGACTCCACCGCCTGGGCCACCCAACTTCGCTGGCTGGCACGGCAGTTGGTGGCCCGTCTGAACCACGAGCTGGGCCACGGCACGGTGAAGACCATCAAGGTGCTGGGCCCCGCGGCGCCCGCCCGCGGCTACGGCCGGCTGCGCGCGCCGGGGAGCAAGGGGCCGGGCGACACCTGGGGCTGACGGGTGCCGGCGCGGTGTCGCCCCGGCGCCCGCCCCATGCCGATCGGATGCCGATCTTCCGGAACCCCTGACAGCCCTCCCAGGCGCTCTGGGGCCCCCGGGCGAGTATCGGGACATGTGCAGAGGGGATTCAGGGCGGCGTATCTGCCTTCAAGGGCTGCCAAACGCCCATCTCTGTCAGTCGTACCGGTAGACTGAGAGCCAAACACTGTTGCTAGTGGCAACCGAGTCGAAACGCCGTGGTCGCACGCTCGCCCGCACGGGGCGGGAATGCGGCCCGTGCTGTGCCAGAGAGGGCGCTTCGTGGCCGATTCCGGCAACCCCAGCCAGACCCCAGACCAGTCCGACCAGGCTTCCTACACCGGTAGCAACATCCAGGTGCTGGAAGGCCTCGACGCCGTCCGCAAGCGCCCCGGCATGTACATCGGTTCCACCGGCGAGCGCGGCCTGCACCACCTGGTGCAGGAGGTCGTGGACAACTCCGTCGACGAGGCGATGGCCGGGTACGCCACGCACATCGACGTCACGATCCTGCCCGACGGCGCGGTCCGCTGCGTCGACAACGGCCGCGGCATCCCGGTGGACATCGTCCCCGGTCAGGAGAAGCCGGCCGTCGAGGTCGTCCTCACCGTCCTGCACGCCGGCGGCAAGTTCGGCGGCGGCGGCTACGCGGTCTCCGGCGGTCTGCACGGCGTCGGCGTCTCCGTGGTGAACGCGCTGTCCACCCGGCTCTCCGTCGAGATCCTCCGGGACGGCCGCCGCTGGACCCAGGACTACAAGATGGGCGCCCCGACCGCCGCCCTGGCGAGCACCGAGCTGGCCGCCGAGGAGGCCGACCGCACCGGCACCAGCGTCACCTTCTGGGCCGACGCCGACATCTTCGAGACCACCGTCTACTCCTTCGAGACGCTCTCCCGGCGCTTCCAGGAGATGGCCTTCCTCAACAAGGGCCTGTCGATCTCGCTGACCGACGAGCGCCCGGAGCACGTGGACGAGGAGGGCAAGCCGCTCACCGTCACGTACAAGTACGACGGCGGCATCGCCGACTTCGTCGCCCACCTCAACTCCCGCAAGGGCGAGGTCATCCACCCCTCGGTGATCGACTTCGAGGCGGAGGACAAGGACAAGGCGATCTCGGTGGAGATCGCGATGCAGTGGAACACCTCCTACACCGAGGGCGTCTACAGCTTCGCGAACACCATCCACACCCACGGCGGCGGCACCCACGAGGAGGGCTTCCGCGCGGCCCTGACCGGCCTGGTCAACCGCTACGCGCGCGACAAGAAGCTGCTCCGCGAGAAGGACGACAACCTCTCCGGCGAGGACATCCGCGAGGGCCTGACCGCGATCATCTCGGTCAAGCTCGGCGAGCCGCAGTTCGAGGGCCAGACCAAGGACAAGCTCGGCAACACCGAGGCCAAGACCTTCGTCCAGAAGGTCGTCCACGAGCACCTGAACGACTGGCTGGACCGCAACCCCAACGAGGCCGCGGACATCATCCGCAAGTCCATCCAGGCCGCCACCGCGCGCGTCGCCGCCCGCAAGGCCCGCGACCTCACCCGCCGCAAGGGCCTGCTGGAGTCCGCCTCGCTGCCGGGCAAGCTCTCGGACTGCCAGTCCAAGGACCCGTCCGAGTGCGAGATCTTCATCGTCGAGGGTGACTCCGCCGGCGGCTCGGCCAAGCAGGGCCGTGACCCGCGCACCCAGGCCATCCTGCCGATCCGCGGCAAGATCCTGAACGTCGAGAAGGCCCGGATCGACAAGGTGCTGCAGAACACCGAGGTCCAGGCGCTGATCTCGGCCTTCGGCTGCGGCATCCAGGAGGACTACGACGAGTCCAAGCTGCGGTACCACAAGATCGTGCTGATGGCCGACGCCGACGTCGACGGTCAGCACATCCGCACCCTGCTGCTGACGCTGCTGTTCCGCTTCATGCGGCCGCTGGTCGAGGCCGGGTACGTCTACCTGGCCATGCCCCCGCTGTACAAGATCAAGTGGGGCAAGGACGACTTCGAGTACGCCTACTCCGACCGCGAGCGCGACGCGCTGATCGCGGCCGGCGTGGAGGCCGGGCGCCGGCTCCCCAAGGACGACGCGATCCAGCGCTTCAAGGGTCTCGGCGAGATGAACGCCGAGGAGCTCCGCGTCACCACCATGGACGCCGAGCACCGGCTGCTGCTCCAGGTCACCCTGGAGGACGCCGCCCGCGCCGACGAGCTGTTCTCCGTGCTGATGGGCGAGGACGTCGAGGCCCGCCGCTCCTTCATCCAGCGCAACGCCAAGGACGTCCGCTTCCTGGACGTGTGACGCCTGCACCCCAGGCCCCGCACGTACCAGTCCGCGTGAAAGGAAACTGACCACCAGTGGTCGACGACAACCGTCCCGAAGGCGAACAGCCCGAGACGCCCGAGGCCGCCGAGGCCACCGCCCAGGCGACGATGCGGATCGAGCCGGTCGAGCTCGAAACCGAGATGCAGCGCTCGTACCTCGACTACGCGATGAGCGTGATCGTCAGCCGTGCGCTGCCCGAGGTCCGCGACGGCCTCAAGCCGGTGCACCGCCGCGTGCTCTACGCGATGTACGACGGCGGGTACCGCCCGGAGAAGGGCTACTACAAGTGCGCCCGCGTCGTCGGCGACGTGATGGGCAACTACCACCCGCACGGTGACACCTCGATCTACGACACCGTGGTCCGCCTGGCCCAGCCGTGGTCGCTGCGGATGCCGCTGGTGGACGGCAACGGCAACTTCGGCTCCCCGGGCAACGACCCGGCCGCGGCCATGCGCTACACCGAGTGCAAGATGATGCCGCTGGCCATGGAGATGATGCGCGACATCGACGAGGACACCGTCGACTTCGCGGCCAACTACGACGGCCGCTCGCAGGAGCCCACCGTCCTGCCGGCGCGCATCCCCAACCTGCTGATCAACGGTGCCACCGGCATCGCGGTCGGCATGGCCACCAACATCCCGCCGCACAACCTCCGCGAGGTCGCCTCCGGCGCGCTCTGGTACCTGGAGAACCCGGAGGCCTCCAACGAGGAGCTGCTGGAGGCCCTGATCGAGCGGATCAAGGGCCCCGACTTCCCCACCGGCGCGCTGATCGTCGGCCGCCGCGGCATCGACGACTACTACCGCACCGGCCGCGGCTCGGTCACCATGCGCGCCGTGGTCGAGGTCGAGGAGATCCAGGGCCGCCAGTGCCTGGTGATCACCGAGCTGCCGTACCAGGTCAACCCGGACAACCTCGCGCTGAAGATCGCCGACCTGGTCAAGGACGGCAAGATCGCCGGCATCGCGGACGTCCGCGACGAGTCCTCGTCCCGCACCGGCACCCGCCTGGTGGTCGTGCTCAAGCGCGACGCGGTCGCCAAGGTCGTGCTGAACAACCTGTACAAGCACACCGAGCTGCAGACCAACTTCGGCGCCAACATGCTGGCCCTGGTCGACGGCGTGCCGCGCACCCTGTCGCTGGACGCCTTCATCCGGCACTGGGTCAACCACCAGGTCGAGGTCATCGTCCGGCGCACCCGCTTCCGGCTGCGCAAGGCCGAGGAGCGCGCGCACATCCTGCGCGCCCTGCTCAAGGCCCTGGACGTGATCGACGAGGTCATCGCGCTGATCCGGGCCTCGGCGAGCGCCGACGCCGCCCGCACCGGCCTGATGGGCCTGCTCGACATCGACGAGCTGCAGGCCAACGCGATCCTGGAGATGCAGCTGCGCCGCCTGGCCGCCCTGGAGCGCCAGCGGATCACCGACGAGCACGACGAGCTGCAGCGCAAGATCGACGAGTACAACGCGATCCTGGCCTCGCCGGCCCGTCAGCGGGAGATCATCTCCGAGGAGCTCACCGCGATCGTCGAGAAGTACGGCGACGACCGGCGCTCCATGCTCATCCCCTCCGACGGCGACCTCTCCATCGAGGACCTCATCGCCGAGGAGGACATCGTCGTCACGATCACCCGTGGCGGCTACGTCAAGCGGACCCGCTCCGACCTCTACCGCTCGCAGAAGCGCGGCGGCAAGGGCGTGCGCGGTGCCCAGCTGAAGCAGGACGACATCGTCGACCACTTCTTCGTGACGACGACCCACAACTGGATCCTGTTCTTCACCAACAAGGGCCGGGTCTACCGCGCCAAGGGCTACGAGCTGCCGGACGCCGGCCGCGACGCCCGCGGCCAGCACGTCGCCAACCTGCTGGCCTTCCAGCCGGAGGAGCACATCGCCCAGGTGATGGCCGTCCGGACGTACGAGGACAAGCCGTACCTGGTCCTCGCCACCCGGGCCGGCCTGGTGAAGAAGTCCCCGCTGAAGGACTACGACTCCCCGCGCTCCGGCGGTCTGATCGCGATCAACCTGCGCCAGGACGAGGAGGGCCGGGACGACGAGCTGATCGGCGCCGAGCTGGTCTCCTCCGAGGACGACCTGCTGCTGGTCTCCAAGAAGGCCCAGTCGATCCGCTTCACCGCGACCGACGACGCTCTGCGGCCCACCGGCCGCGCCACCTCCGGCGTCAAGGGCATGGCCTTCCGGGAGGACGACGAGCTGCTCTCGATGAACGTCGTCCGTCCGGGCACCTACGTCTTCACCGCCACCGACGGCGGGTACGCCAAGCGCACCGGTGTGGACGAGTACCGTGTCCAGGGACGCGGCGGCTACGGCACCAAGGCGGCGAAGATCGTCGAGGGCCGGGGTTCGCTGGTCGGCGCGCTCGTGGTCGACGAGACCGACGAGATCATGGCGATCACCCTCTCGGGTGGGGTGATCCGCACGAGGGTTTCCGAGGTTCGTGAAACCGGACGTGACACGATGGGCGTCCAACTGATCAACCTCGGGAAGCGCGATGCGGTCGTGGGCATGGCCCGCAACGCGGAGGCCGAGGACGAGGACACGGTGGAGGACGAGGTCGCTGGCACCGAGTCCACCGAGGCCACCGAGACGGCCGAGGGTACGGAGACGGCGATCGGCGGAGACGCCGGGGCCTGACCCGAAACCGCAGACCGGTGTCGCCGCGTCCACACACAGAGGGCGTGGCGACACCGGACGCCGACCAGTTCCGGGCAATCCCGCCGGGCGCTGGATGACGAGTGACGAAGCAGGGCGGCGCCGCCGCTCTGGTGGAAGTGCGGGAGGACCAGGTGAGTGGAGCCACGGGTGCTGCGGGAGGGACCTCCGGCGGCCGTCCGGGCGCGCAGGGCGGGGGTTCGTACGGCGTGCCGCAGCCGCCGACCGAGCACTCGACCGCGTCCACCTCGCTGATGCCGCCGGTCGGCGGCCAGACGCCCCCGGCGCCGGGGACCCCGGCGCCCGGCTCGGGGGGCTTCTCCCAGCCGACCACCTACGCCAAGGGGCAGCCGACGCCGGCCCGGGGTACCCGGACCTCCGGCAACACCCCGGCCGGCGGCACCCCCGTCCCCGGGGCGGCGCGCCGTCCCGCCGCCGCGCCCGCGGCCGCGGCCGGCGGACCGGGCCTCGGCCGGACCCGCAAGGCCCGGCTGCGGGTGACCAAGGTCGACCCGTGGTCGGTGATGAAGGTCAGCTTCCTGCTGTCGCTGGCCGTCGGCATCATCATCATCGTGGCTTCGGCCGTGCTGTGGATGACGCTGGACTCGCTCGGCGTCTTCGACTCCCTGAGCAAGACCCTCAAGGACGTCACCGGCTCCGACAGCAGCGGCGGCGTGAACCTGATGGACTACGTCGGCTTCGGCAAGGTGATGACCTTCACCACGCTGATCGCCGTGGTCGACGTCGTCCTGCTGACCGCGCTGTCCACCCTCTCCGCGTTCATCTACAACGCGGCGGCCGGCTTCACCGGCGGCGTCGAGCTGACCCTGGCCGAGGAGGACTGACCCCGGCCGGGTCCTGACCCCCGCTCAGCTCCCCGTCCACGGACGGAATGCACGGGCCCCACCGACTGTTCAGGTCGGTGGGGCCCGTCGGCATTCGGGTGACAGCCGGCACCCCGCGGCGTGCCGTCCGGAAGCCGGTCGGCTGCCGTGGGATTAGCTGGGTGCCGCCCGTTCCGCGCCTGGGAGTGCCGCAGGCCGCCCCCGGTCCGCCCGACCGGGCCAGGTGAGGTTCAGCAGGACGACTGGACGGAGGCGCGCGGTGGCGAAGCTCGCAGGTCAACTGGTCGAGGCCCTGGACGGGCTGCTGGGGGTTCCGGTACCGCTGCGGGTGCAGGCCTGGGACGGCAGCCTCGCCGGGCCGCCGGGAGCGCCCACCCTGGTCCTGCGCAACCGCCGGGCACTGCGCCGCCTGCTCTGGCAGCCGGGCGAGCTGGGACTGGCCCGCGCCTACGTCGCGGGAGACCTGGAGATCGCCCCCGGCAGCGACCTCTACGAGGTGCTCTCGGTGGTCGGCCGGTTCGCCGAACTGCCGGAGATCCGCACCCTCGACCTCGGGCCGCGCGACGTGCTCGGCGCCAAGGGCCGGCGGGTCCTCGCGGCCGCCCTGCGGGCCGGGGCGCTCGGCCCCGAGCCCGCACCGCCCCGGGAGGAGGTCCGGAAGGCCGCAGGGCGGCTGCACAGCCGCAGCCGGGACCGCGCGGCCATCAGCCACCACTACGACGTCGGGAACGACTTCTACGGCCTCGTGCTCGGCCCGTCGATGGTCTACTCGTGCGCCTACTGGACGCCGGAGGCGAAGAGCCTGGAGGCGGCCCAGGAGGCCAAGCTCGACCTGATCTGCCGCAAGCTCGGACTGCGGCCCGGCCTGCGGCTGCTGGACGTCGGCTGCGGCTGGGGGTCACTGCTGCTGCACGCGGCCCGGCACTACGGCGTCACCGCGGTCGGCGTCTCCATCTCCGCCGAACAGGTCGCGCTGGCCCGCGCGCGGGTCGAGGAGGCCGGCCTGGCCGACCGGGTCGAGGTCCGGCTCCAGGACTACCGGGAGACCGCCGACGGGCCGTTCGACGCGATCTCCAGCGTCGGGATGGCCGAGCACGTCGGCTCCGAGCAGTACCGGGTCTACGCCGAGGTCCTGTACCGGCTGCTGGCGCCCGGCGGCCGGCTGCTCAACCACCAGATCGCCCGCCGCCCGAACCACCCCGGTGAGCAGCACCACGCCAGTCCCTTCATCGACCGCTACGTCTTCCCCGACGGCGAGCTCTCCCCCGTCGGTTCCACCGTGGCCCGGCTGGAGGAGGCCGGCTTCGAGGTCCGCGACGTCGAGTCGCTGCGCGAGCACTACGGGCTGACCCTGCGCGAGTGGGTGGCCAACCTCGAAGCGCACTGGACGGAGGCGGTCCGGCTGGCCGGCCGCGGCCGCGCCCGGGTCTGGCGGCTGTACATGGCGGCCTCCGCGCTCGCCTTCGAGCAGAACCGGATCGGGATCAACCAGGTCCTCGCCGTGCGCAGCACCGAGGAGGGCACGGCGGGCCTCCCGTCGACCCGCGAGGAGTGGCTGCTGCGTCCCGCCGCCGGTGCGTCGCAGCAGGCCGTCGGGGTCCCCGCCGCCGGTCCGGCCGAACCGGATTTGGGAGATCGGCCGTCGGTCCGCTAATCTTTCAGTGCGGCAAGGGCCTATAGCTCAGACGGTTAGAGCGCTTCCCTGATAAGGAAGAGGCCACAGGTTCAAGTCCTGTTAGGCCCACCTCCCCGAAGGCCCCGGAGTGATCCACTCCGGGGCCTTCGACGTTCCCGCCCGCGGACCCCGGACCGTCCGCCCGCCCCGGTGGCCGTGCTGCTGCGCCCGGAGGGCCCCGGCGGACCGGGCCTGACCGGGGATTCCGGGGCCGGCCGTGCGCGGTCGGAGCGCCCGGCAGGAGGTGCTGCGTCAATCCTCGGACCGGACCGCCGGGTTGGCCGCACCGGTGGCTGGTCACGATTGGGACACCGGTGTGTATCATCGGCCGCAAGGGCAGTCTGGCACCCGGCCGCCCGTTTGCGCTCGAAACACATCTGGACTCGTCGGCCCGGTCAGTCCGGCCGGATCCGGCTCTTGAGTCCACCAACGCAAGAAGGACGAGGTCCCGCGGTGAAGAAGCTTCTCCTGGTCGCCCTGGTCGCCCTCGGCGGCTTCTTTGTCTACCGTCAGGTCCAGGCGGACCGCGCCGAGCAGGACCTGTGGACCGAGGCCACCGACCCGGTCCCGGCCGGTCGCTGAGCTCCGGCGATCTGACGATCGACGATCTTCGGGGGCGCCCGTCGGCGCCTCCCGGGCCGGCCGGCCCGGTCGACCGACCGGACCGGCCGGTTCCCTTCGGGGGACGGCGCTGGGAAACGCGCCGGGACCCGGTACGCTAGTGCCCGTCGGCACGCGCGATGCCGTCGAGGGGCATTAGCTCAGTTGGTAGAGCGCTGCCTTTGCAAGGCAGATGTCAGGAGTTCGAGTCTCCTATGCTCCACAGTTCACAGCAGTAGCCGATCGGGGGGGGGGGGGGGGGAGCGCGAGCGGCCGGGGGGGGTGTTTGGGGGGGGGGGCCGCCGGCCCCCCGGCGCAGG
>NZ_JBEOUW010000074.1:0-22968 GCF_040303045.1 Kitasatospora sp. NPDC096140 | reverse complement strand
CAACACCGGCAACGACACATCACGAACAACCCGCGACTCACCGTTCCAGCCGACCAACACCCGCTCACGCTCACCCGCCACGAACAC
The DNA here is from genome assembly GCF_040303045.1 of Kitasatospora sp. NPDC096140. Lineage (NCBI taxonomy): Bacteria > Bacillati > Actinomycetota > Actinomycetes > Kitasatosporales > Streptomycetaceae > Kitasatospora > Kitasatospora sp. NPDC096140. The sequence continues at coordinate 22,881 of NZ_JBEOUW010000074.1, read as the reverse complement.
ATCCACCCGGTCCACGAGGACCGACGGGTCGGCGACGACCTGCTCCAGCACCCGGACCAGCCGGTCCTGGTGGGCGGTCAGTTCGTCCTCCCGGTAGAGGGCCGGGTCCGCGTCGAACTCCAGGCGGATCCCGCCGCGCGACGTCGCGCTGCCGTAGAAGTTGACCTTCAGGTCGTTCACCGGCCCGGTGGACAGCGGGTGGACCGTGGCGGGGCTGTCACCGAAGACCGGCTCGCCGGCGAAGGCCATCACGTTGACCGTCGGGCCGAGCCGGGCCTGGCGGCCGCCGGACAGGCCCAGTTCCCGGACGAGGTCCTCACCGCGGAACCGCTGGTGGCGGATCACGTCCGCCAGCGAGCGGGCGACGTCGGCGGTCAGGTCGGCGAAGGTGCGGTCCGGCTCGGGGGTCAGCCGGATGGGCAGGACGTTGACCATCGCGCTCGGCGTGGTCAGCCCGGTGCGGCCGGTGCGGCCCGCGAGGGGGAGCGCGAAGGTGAAGTCCGTCCGGCCCGTCATCCGCTGGTAGAGGACCGCGGTGGCGGCGATCGCCAGGGCGGGCCACGGCACGCCCGACCGCTCGGCGAGGGCGGCGAGCCGGGCCACCAGGTCCGGGTCCAGGGTCCGGACGCGGCGCAGGCTGCTGTGGGTGCTGCCGGCCGAACGGTCGGCGAGGGTGATCGGGTCCGGCACCTCCGTGAAGCGGTCCAGCCAGTACGCGCGGTCCTGCCGCCGCCGGCGCGAGTCCGGGTAGGAGGCCTCGTCGGCGACCACCCGGTCCAGCGTCGCGAAGGGGGACGCCGGGGGCTCCTGCCCGGCCAGCAGGGCGGTGTAGAGGGCCGCGACGCGGTCCGTGTAGACCGACTGGCCGAAGCCGTCTAGCACCGCGTGGTGGTAGCGGTGCACGTAGAACGAGCGGTCGTCGGCGAGCCTGAGCAGGGTCTGGACGCTGAGCGGGCCGCGGGCGAGGTCGAACGGCCGGGCCATCTCCCCCGCCATCCAGCGGTGCGCCTCGGCCTCCGGGTCCGGGGTGTCCCGCAGGTCGACCACGCGCAGCGGCCGCTCCTCGGCGTGCGTGACCAGCTGGTGGAGCCGCGGTTCGCCGTCGGGCTCGTGGTCCGGGCCGGTGTCCTCGACGAAGTGGGACCGCAGGGCCTCCGTCTCCTCGACGCCCCGGCGCACGGCCTGCGCGAGCACGTCGACGTCGACCGGACCGTCGATCTCGTAGTAGCCGCCGCAGTTGTAGAGGGGGCTGTCCGGCTGCAGTTGCTGGGCGACCCGGATGCCCAGCTGGGCGGCGGTGACGGGTCGACGGAGCGTACGGGCGTCGTCGGACATGGACGAGCGGTCCTCTCGGATCTGCGGGGTGGCGGACTGCGGGCGTGGCAGGGACGCGTGGGGCGGGACGGGAGCCGGCGTGGGCGTCGGAGGGTCAGGCCTCCCGGGCCAGTTCCTCGATGAGGGCCGCGCTGAGGGCGTCGATGGTGGGGTTGTCCCACATGACGGTCGGGTCGAGGGAGATGTCGAGGTGGTCCTCCAGCTCGGCGGCGACCGAGAGGACGTACAGCGAGTCGAGGCCGTAGTCGGAGAGCCTCGCGGCGGGGTCGACGGTGTCCGCGGGCCGCTCCAGGTGGGCGGCCACGCAGTCGACCAGCCAGGTGCGCAGGCTCTCGACGGTGTGGGTGTCGGTACCGGTGTCGGTCATCAGGCTCTCCTCGGTGGCAGTGGTCGGGGGACGGTGGGGACGGTGGGCCGGGTCCCGTCAGGGCCGGTCAGGGCCGGTCAGGGCCGGTCAGGGCGGGTCAGGGCCGGTCGGGAAGGGCTCGCCGGGCCAGGTCGAAGGACCGGCCGCCCTCGTAGCGGTCCACGAGCTCCACGTACAGCTGCTCGTGCACCGGGCCGGCCGGCTGCGCGGCCCGTCGGACCCGGCCGGTCAGTGCGCGCCCCGGGGCCGCGGCGAGCAGCTGCGGGTCGCAGAGGGCGGCGACCGCGGGGTCGGCGAGCAGCTCGGTGAGCGGGACCGGGGCCGCGTCGGCCTCCGGCGTCCGCCGGCCCGCCTCGAACAGGGCCCGCTGGGTCTCGGACAGCAGCAGCTGGAACGCGGCGTGCTCGCCCACGCGGATGTAGAAGCGCGATCCCATCACCACCGAGAGGTGGTCCAGCGCGCCCTGGACGATGCGCGGTCCGAGCACCGCCAGGGCGTGCGCGGGGGTGCCGTGCTGCGCGGGCCCGGCCGCCACCTCGCGCACGGCGAGCGTGGCCAGCACGTCGCAGAGCAGGAGGTCGGCGAAGGCGCCGGAGAGCAGCGAGCGCAGGGACGGCAGGTCGATCGCCGCGGCCCCGTAGAGCCGGCGGGCCCGCAGGTGCCGCAGGGTGATCCGCAGGGCGGAGTCGAGGGCGCCGACGCCGGCACCGACGGCGAGGGCCTCGACGAGGCCCCCGGCCCCGGCGGCCGTCGCGGGCGGCAGCGCGGCCAGGGCGGGCGACCGGCGGTGGACGGCCCGCAGCGCGTGCAGCACCGGCTCGGGGTCGCCGTCCGGGACCTCCCAGGCGTCCCCGTCCGGGCGCCGGCCGGCCTCCGCGGCAGCGACGACGGCCTGGAAGCCGTACGGGTTCGCCGGGTCGAAGGGGTCGCCGAGGCGCTGTTCCAGGGCGTCCGCGAGGGCTGCGGTGGTGGTGTTCACGAGGCCTCCGCCTTCCGGGATCCGACGGGCGCACGGTGGTCCGGCGCGTCCGGGTGGTCCGGGGCGTCCGGGTGGCCCGGGCCGTTCCGGGCGCCGGGCTGTTCCAGCAGGGAGAGGAAGGTGCCGGGCGGGCAGGCGAGCAGGTCGTCGGCGAGGTGGTCCAGCACCTCGGCCTCGGCGTCCTCGACGGGTTCGCCGAGGTCGGTCAGCGCCGTGACGAGGCAGCCGCGCAGCCAGGTGTCCGGCACCGCTCCGACGCCGCTCCCGGTCCCGGTCCCGGTCCCGCGCAGCCAGAGGTGCAGGGCGCTCGCCGCCGCGAAGCACAGTTCGTAGCGCTCGGCGAGGTCGAACGCCTCGGCCGGGACGGCCCGGGGGGCGAACCGGACCGCCGCCATCGCCTCGTGGAGGCGGTCGGTGGCGTCGAGGAGGCGCTCGGCGAGCGCGAGCACCGAGCGCAGCCCGTCGGACGTGCCGGACGCCGACGACGTGTCGGACGTGCCGGTCGTCGCACCGGCCGGCTCCGCCGCGACCCGCTCGCGCAGTTCCGCGACGGCCCCCGGCAGTCCGGCCACGACGGAGCAGCCGCCGGTGGACAGCAGGCTGAGCGAGGCCGGCCGGAAGGGCCTCGGCGGGGTGTGCGGGTCGGTGGCCTCGGCGAGGCCGTCCGCGTCCACGCGGCCCTTGCGGTAGCCGCGGGCGATGCGCACGAACTGCTCGATCAGCGCGTTGCGGTTGACGAGACTGCTGCCGTCAAAGATCCCGATGATGCGGTGGTCCCGCTCCGCCTTGGCGAACAGGGCGTGCGGGTCTCCGGCGCCGAGCAGCCCGTGCGGGCCGAGGAGGTGCAGCAGCCGGGCGATCACCGCGTCGGTCCGGGCCGGGACGTGGGCCTTGGCGACGGCGGAGATCACGCTCATCTCGCCGGTGAGGGAGTGCAGGGAGCGCACCGCGACCAGGCCGGTGGCCTCGGCGAGGAGCAGACCGGCGGCGGCCTCGCCCAGTTCGCGCCGGACGTGCGGCTGCCGCGCGAGCGCCGCGTCCTGCTCCCCGGGGGCGAGCGGGGCGCCGCCGGGCCGGTGCGCGGCGGCGAAGTCCGCGGCCAGGCGCAGGGCGTGGTCCCCCGCGCCGAGCGACATGGCGGCGCAGCAGGTCCGGGTGATGTGCAGGGCCTTGACGATGATCTCGACGCCCTGGCCGGGCGCGCCGATCAGCGCGTCGGCGGGCAGCAGGGCCCGGTGGAAGGCGATTCCGCTGATGTCGGCGCCGCGGATGCCGTAGGTGGGCACCTTGGGCAGGGCGGTGTGCGCGCCGGGTGCCAGCCGGGCCTTGTCGACCAGGAAGAGGCTGAAGCCGCGCGGGCCGCCCGCGTCGTCGGTGCGGGCGAGCACGGTCACCAGGCCGGCCCGGGTGACGTTGTTGATCAGCCACTTCTCGCCGTCCAGCAGCCAGCCGCCGTCGGGCGCGGGGCGCGCGACGACCTCGCCGGCGAGCAGGTCGCTGCCGTGGTGGCGTTCGGTCAGCGCGCAGGAGACCACCTCGGCGGCGGTGATCCGCCGGCCGAGCCGCCGGGCAGGTCCGGCGTCGTCGGCGATCCAGGTGGGCACGGCGCCGAGGTAGGTCTTGCCGTGGGCGGCGGCGACGGTGAGGTCGATCCGTGAGACGGCGCGCAGCAGCCGCATCACGACGCCGAAGTCGTCGAGGGCGCCGCCGTGTTCGACGGGCACGTAGTAGCGGGGCAGGCCGGCCTCGTCGAGGGCCCGGCAGGCGTCGGCGGGGAAGGTGTCGGCCTCGTCCAGGGCGGCCAGCCCGGCCGTGTCGAAGGGCTGTCCGGGGCCGGTGAGTTCGTGCAGCAGCCGGGTGAGCCGCGCCACCGGGTCGGTGTCGGCGGGGCTCTGGGCGGGGGGCGCCGCGGCGGTCATGCGCCGGCCTTCCCGGCGGCGACGGCGGGTGCGGGGGCGGCGGCGACCGGGCGGAGGAGGTTCTCCTGGTAGTCCGCGTAGGTGGGTTCGAGGGCGCCGGCCCGGAACAGCTCGCGCATCGCCGAGCGCTGGACCTTGCCGCTGGTGGTGCGGCGCACCCCGCCGGGGCGCAGCAGCAGGACGGCCCCGACGGGCGCGCCGAACTCGCGGGCGACGGTCAACCGCATCTCGGCGGCGAGCCGGCGCAGCAGCTCCTCCTCCTTGATGCCGCGCACCTCGTGGGTGACGACGAGGACGTCCTCGCGCTGCGGGCCGTCGCCGGGAACGGCGAAGCAGGCGCCGACGAGGCTGCCCAGTTCGGGCTGCTGGACGCGGAGTTCCTGCTCGATGTCCTGCGGGTAGAGGTTGCGGCCGCGCAGGTTGAGCACGTCCTTGAGCCGGCCGGTGACGTACAGCTCGCCGTCGTACAGGGTGCCGAGGTCGCCGGTGCGCAGGTAGCCGGTGTCGCCGTCGTCGGTGGTCGCGCGAAACTCGGCGGCGTTGGTGGCCTCGCGGTTCCAGTAGCCGTGGCCGATGACGGGGCCGCGGAGCCAGATCTCGCCGACGCCGCCCTCGGGCAGGACGCGGTGGGTGCCGGGGTCGACGATCCGGATCTCGGCGCCGGTGACGGGCCCGCAGCCGGCCACGGCGCGGCCGGGCGCGCCGTCGGCCACCGGGCGGAACTCGTGGTTCTCCAGCAGGTCCGGGTCGATGTGGCGCACGACGGGGCGGCCGTCGAGCGCGCCGGAGACGAAGAGGGTGGCTTCGGCCATGCCGTAGCAGGGGCTCAGGGTGGTGGGCTGCAGCCCGTACCGGGCGAAGCGCTGCTGGAAGGCGTCCAGGACGGCGGGGCGGACCGGCTCGGAGCCGTCGACGGCGTACTTCCAGCGGGACAGGTCCAGGCCCTCGGCCTGGGTGTCGGTGATCCGCCGGACGCACAGCTCGTACGCGAAGTCGGGTGCGGCGCTGGTGTGGATCCCGAAGCGGTCGATCATGTGCAGCCAGAGGTGGGGCCGCTTGAGGAAGGTGGACGGGCTCATCAGGACGGTCCCGGCGCCGCGCAGCAGCGGCGGCAGGATGATGCCCATCAGCCCCATGTCGTGGAAGTGCGGGATCCAGCCGCCGAACGGGGTGTGCTCGTCGATTCCGAACCGGTCGATGATGGTGGAGCTGTTCTGCAGCAGGTTGCCGTGGGTGATGACGACGCCCTTGGGGTCGCCGGTGGAGCCGGAGGTGTACTGCAGCACGGCGACGGTGTCGTGCGTGGCGGGCGGCATCGTCCAGCCGTCCGGGCCCGGTCCGGCGCCGTCGTCGGTGACCAGCAGGGCGAGGTCGTCGATCCCCTCCTCGGTGATCCAGTCCTCGACGTCGCCGCTGGTGGCGGTGTCGGTCAGGACCGCCACGGCCCCGGCGTCGGCGGCGATCCGCACGACGCGGTGGCGCTCGTGGCGGTAGCGGCCGGGCAGCGAGGCGGGGACGGCGACGGCGCCGGCGTAGAGGCAGCCGAGGAAGGCGGTCAGGAAGGCCGGCCCGGCGGGGTAGAGCAGCACGGCCCGCTCGCCCGGGACGATGCCGGCGGCGCGCAGCCGGACGGCGATCTCGCGGGCCTGCCGGTCCAGTTCCGCGTACGTCAGCCGGATCGCCCCGTCCTCCCGGAGCGGATCGCTCACGAATGTCAGCGCGTCCTTCTCCGGAATGTTCTCCGCATGCCCGACGAGCACTGCGGTGACACTGGGGGCGGTGACGATTTCCGCCATGTGGATGCCTGCCCTTCGCCTTCGCTCCTGGAATTCCTGCCGCGCCGGTCCGGCACCGCAGCTTCTTTCTAGCGACGCCCCGGCGGGCCGCGGAAGGCGGCTGACAGCAAACTGCAGGACGGAACGGGCAGGTGCCCGGCGACGGGGGTCTTTCCTGCACCGCGGGCCCCGTCGGGGGGCTCCGGCCCTCCGGTACCGGCCAGTCGGGACCCGGTCCGGGGGCTCTGACGGGCAGTAGAGTCGAGGCACCGTCAGCGCGCGGCCGTCAGCGCGAGGCCGCCTTTCCCGACCGCTGGCATCGGACTCCTCCCATTCCGCCGAGTGATCGGCGTACCGGTCCTGGCGCCGGAATACGCCGGTTCTCCCGAGACCGGAACTCCCATGAATTCGACACCTGGACCCATGAATTCCTCACCTGGTACCGAATCCCCTTCCGTGCTGCTGACCGGCACCTCATCCGACGCCCACACCTGGAATCTCGTCTACCTCCAGCTCGTCCTGGAGGAAATCGGCCACACCGTGGCGAACCTGGGCCCGTGCCCGCCGGACGACCTGGTGGTGCGCTCCTGCCTGGAGCTGCAGCCGGGGCTCGTGGTGGTCAGCAGCGTCAACGGCCACGGCTTCAACGACGGCCTGCGGCTGATCCGGGCGCTGCGGGCGCAGCCCGAACTGGCCTCGACCACCGTCGTCATCGGCGGCAAACTCGTCACCGACGGCCTGCGCAACGTCGGCATGATCCGCCGGCTCACGGCGGCCGGCTACGACCGGGTCTTCGACGACGGGGAACTGCCCGCGTTCCGCGCCCTGGCCGCCCGGACGCCGTACCGAGCCGTGTCGTGACCCCGCCGTCGTTCGGCGGCTTCGTGGCCCGCGCGCACGCGCGCGGCGAGCTCGTGGTGCAGCCGCGGATGGGGTTCAGCGATCCGCGGCTGATGCGCGAGGGGCTGGAGCGGACCAGGGCGGCCGAGGCCGTCACGGTCGGCACCCTGACCCTGGACAGCTACACCCGGGTCAACGACCTGGCGGCGGCCCGGCTGGCCGTCGCCGAGGGAGTCCCGCTCAACGGCTACCCGATCTGCACCCACGCCCCCGCCGTGTCGCACACGGTGCTGGACGGCATCCACGGCACCGGGTTCCCCGTGCAGGTGCGGCACGGCTCGGCGCGGCCGGAGCACATCGTGGCCGCCCTGCTCGCCCTGGGGCTCGACGCCACCGAGGGCGGCCCGGTCTCGTACTGCCTGCCGTACAGCCGCACCCCGCTGAGCGAGGCGGTGGCCGCCTGGCGGACCGTCTGCGGCATGCTCGCCCGGGCGGGGACCGACGACCGGGTGCCGCACCTGGAGAGCTTCGGCGGCTGCATGCTCGGGCAGTTGTGCCCGCCGTCGGTGCTGGTGGCGCTGAGCGTCCTGGAGGGCGTGTTCTTCGCCCGGCACGGCCTGCGCAGCGTCTCCCTGAGCTACGCCCAGCAGACCAGTCCGGAGCAGGACCGGGAGGCGGTGGCCGCCCTGGACGCGCTGGCCGGCGAGCTGCTGCCGGGCGTCGACCGGCACCTGGTCGTCTACGCCTACATGGGGGTGTACCCGGCCTCCCGGACCGGCGCGCTGCGGCTGCTGGAGGCCGCGGCGCGGCTGGCGGTCGAGTCGGGTGCGGCCCGGCTCATCGTCAAGACCGCCGCCGAGGCGCACCGCATCCCCACCATCGCCGACAACGTGGAGGCGCTGGAGACCGCCGCTCGGGCGGCGCGCACCGCCGTCCGGCCGGCGGCCGGGGCCGGGCCCGGCGTGGACTCCGAGGTGTACGCGGAGGCCCGCGCGCTGGTCCACACCGTGCTGGCGCTGCACGACGACGTCGGCGAGGCGCTGCTGCTGGCCTTCCGGCGCGGCCTGCTCGACATCCCGTTCTGCCTGCACCCCGACAACGCGGGGCGGACCAGGAGCTTCATCGACACCGACGGGCGGCTGCGCTGGTCGGACACCGGGCGGCTGCCGCTGGCCCGTACGGCCGTGGCCGGTGCCCGGAAGCTGACCTCCGCCGACCTGCTGACCGCGCTGACCCGGGTCCAGCGCACCTACGACCCAGGAGGCACCCGATGACCGCCACCACCCCGCTGCCGGAGCGCCCCGCCGCGACGCTCTGGCAGGGCAGCAGCGTGCCCGCGCAGCTGCTGATCCTCACCGGCCGCTCGATCCGGGCGCACCTGGCGCACCGCCGGGCGGTGGTCCTGAGCATGCTGCAGCCGGTGTTCATGCTGCTGCTGCTCAGTCAGGTCTTCGGCAGCATCGTCGACCGCGGCCACCTGCCGGCGCGGGTCGGCTACCTGGACTACCTGCTGCCGGCGCTCCTGGTGACCACCGGGATCGGCCCCGCGGTGGCCTCGGGCATCGGACTGGTCCGGGACATGGACAACGGCGCGGTGGCCCGGCTGCGGACGCTGCCGATCCACGCGCCGCTGCTGCTGATCGCCCGCAGCCTCGCCGATCTGCTGCGCACCGCCGTGCAGTTGGTGATCCTGCTGGTGGTCGCCGTCGTGGTGCTGGACGCCGATCCGGCCGGCGGTCCGCTCGGGCTGCTGGCCGCCCTGCTGCTGACCTGTGCGGTGGTGTGGGCGATGACCTGGATCTTCCTCGCCCTGGCCGCGTGGCTGCGCAACGCGGAGGCCATGCAGAGCGCGGGCTACCTGGTGACGTTCCCGCTGATGTTCGCGTCCAGCGCGTTCGTGCCGGCGGACCGGCTGCCGGGCTGGCTCCAGCTGCTGGCGAGGCTCAACCCGCTGTCGTACGCGATGGACGCGAGCCGGGCGCTCGCCCTCGACCTGCCGCTGGGCACCCGGGTGTGGGCCGCCCTGGGCACCAGCGTGCTCGTCGCGGTGGTCGGGTCGGCCGCCGCCGTCCGGGCGTTCCGCCGCCCGGTGGCCTGACCCCGCGACGACTCCCTCCCCTCGGACCGGACGTCCTCCCGTACGGACGTCCCCGGACCTCCACGAAACGGAGCACCCATGACCGAACTGCGATCACGGCCGCTGGTCCGCCTGGACGCGGCGCCCGACCCGGGCACCGACGCCGAGGCCTGGACGGCGCGCCACCGCGCGGAGATCCGCGGGCTGGCGGCCGAGCACGGCGCCGTCCTGGTCCGCGGACTGGACCTGGCGGGCCGGGACCGGGCCGCCGCCGTCGTGGCCGGCGTCCTCGGCGAGGGCCTGGTCGAACGCGAGGGGTTCGCCCCGCGCGACCCGTACCCGGCCCCCGGCGTGTACTCCTCCTCGCACTGGCCGGCCGACCAGCCCATGTGCATGCACCACGAGATGAGCTACGCGGCCCGGGCGCCGCGCCTGCTGGCCTTCGCCTGCGTCACCCCGCCGACGAGCGGCGGGGTGACGGCGCTCGCGGACGCCCGGCTGGTCCTGGAGGACCTGCCGGCCGGCCTGGTCGAGCGGTTCGAACGGCACGGCTGGCGGCTGACCCGGCACTACAACCCGTTCGTCGGCATCCGCTGGCAGGACGCGTTCGGCAGCACGGACCGCGCCGAGGTGGACCGCTACTGCGCGGCCGACGGCATCGAGACGCACTGGGACTCCGACGGGGCCCTGCGCACCGTGCAGACCCGGCCCGCGGTCATCGCCCACCCCGACACCGGCGAGCGCTGCTGGTTCAACCAGATCGCCTTCCTCAACGAGTGGACGATGGCCCCCGAGGTGCGGGAGTTCCTGATCGCCGAGTTCGGCCCCGAGGGGCTGCCGTTCAACACCTTCCACGGCGACGGGACACCGCTGGACGCCGCCACGGTGGACTCGATCAACGAGGTCTACGAGCGACACACGGTGCGCGAGCCCTGGCAGCGGGGCGACCTGCTGGTGGTCGACAACGTCCGTACGGCGCACAGCCGCGAGCCGTACCGGGGCGAGCGGGAGATCGTCGTCGGGCTGGGCGAGCCGTTCCGTCCCTGAGCCGCCACCACCGGCCGCACGAAAGGAGCGGGGCCGCACCCGGGTGTTCCGGGCGCGGCCCCGCTCCGTCGTGCGGGCCGGCGGTCAGTCGAAGCTCAGCGTGCGGTACACGGTGACGTTGCCGACCAGGTCCTGGCAGGCCTGGGCGGCCGCGGCGAGCTGCGCCGGGCAGTCCGGCGAGGCCGTGTCGAGCAGGATGCCGAGGGTGGTGCCGCTGTGGCCGACCACCACGCCCAGGCCGCCCACCTCGCGGCAGATGCCGATCATCCCCTCCAGCGACCACTTGTGGCGCAGCACCTGGTTCATCCGGGCGCTGGCGGTCGCGACCCGCCCGACCTCGGCGAGGTCCCGGCGGGCGACGGCCCCGGTGATCCGGTCCAGCAGCCGCACGTACTCCCGTTTGTCGGCCGCGGTGAACGGCTTGGGGATGGCGTTGAAGGAGACGGTGTCCACCGCGCCGCCCTCGTCGCCGCTGACCACCGCCATCGACGGCAGCGACCCCAGCCGGGCGCGCAGCCGCACGGTGCGGTGGTGGAAGGCCACGATCGAGGGGTAGAGCACGCCGTCGGTCGGTTCGATCCGGGCGAGGTAGGACTCGATGCGGCGCGGCGGCATGGCCTCGTCCAGGGCGTTGGCCACGGCGCGGGCGGTGGCCACCAGGTCCGCCGAGGAGCTGGCCAGGCCCTTGCCCTCGGGCAGGGTGCTGTGGATCTTCAGCAGCCCGCCGGCCGGCCGCCCGGCGTCCGCCATGATCATCGCGGTGAGGCGCAGGGCCTTCTTCTTGTGCGGCGGCCAGACCCGGAGGACGTCGGAGTCCGGGTCCGGCTCGAACCTGGCCATCGCCCAGCGGGCGACCGGCAGGGTGACCAGGAAGTCCCCGTCCTCCTCGGGCAGGACGCCCTGGAGCAGCTCGCCGAAGGTGCCGAAGGCGGTGCTCACCCCGGTGCTCACCCCGGTTCCGGTCCCGCTGCCCGCCCCGGTGCCGATCCCGGCGCCCGGCCGGGCGGTGGCCGCCCGGCCGGGCGCCGGGGTGATGATCTCGGCCGTCACCTGGCCTCCTCCTCGTCCCACTGCCCGGTCCGCCGGCCGGCCCGCCGCACCACGTCGGCGGTCTCCCCCGGTCGGGTGCTGATGAAGTAGTGGCCGCCCCTGGTGAGTTCGCGCAGCTCGACCCGGTCGGAGACCGCCTTCCAGTCGCCGTGGGCGGCCTCGAAGCCGGCCGTGGAGGCGTCGTCCCGGGCGACCACGACGTCCACCGGCGCGTCCAGCCGGTAGCGCGCGCCGTCCTCCCGCAGCCGGATCAGCTGGCGGTTGGCGGTCAGGACGTCGTGCCGGTAGGCCCGGCCCACCACGTCGGCCCGCTCCGGCTTGAGCGCGTCCAGCTCCACGTAGGCGTTGTCGGCGCGCAGTTGGGCCAGCAGGGCCTGGTTGTCGGCGGCGGACACCTCGGCCATCTCGGCGCGCAGCTCCTCCGTCTCGGCCAGCAGGAGGGCGCCGACGAAGACCCGCTCGACCGGCCGGCCGGCCTCCTCCAGGAGGCGGGCCGTCTCCAGCGCCGCCGCGGCGCCCGCGCAGTGCCCCCAGATCAGGACCGGCGTGGTGATCCGCTCGATGATCTCGTCCCGGACCCGCCGGGCGAGCTCCGGGACGTCCGGCAGCTCCCCGTCCGCGCCCTCGCCGGCCGCGTCGGGGCCGCCGGGGAAGTCGTGCCCGGGGAGCTCCACCGCCTCGACGGCGAAGCCGTCCCGCTCCAGCTCCGCGGCCAGCGAACGGAAGTTGACGGCGTTGCCGCCCGCGTACGGGAAGCAGACCAGGGTGTGGTGCGGGGCGCGGGCGGCCGACAGCGGCTGCAGCAGGCCGGTGGCCGCCGGGGCGGTGTCGCCGCGGCCCCGGGCGTCCAGGGCGGCGGCCAGGTCGGCGAGGACGGGACGCCCGACGAGGTCCTTCAGGGACAGCGCGCGGTCCAGGTGGACCAGCAGCCGCACCGCGGCCAGCGACGTGCCGCCGAGGTCGAAGAAGCTGTCGGCCCGTCCGATCCGCTCCAGCGGTACGCCGAGCACCTCGGCCCACAGCATGGCCAGGCGCTGCTCGGAGGGGGTGCTGGGGGCCGCGTAGGGGGCGCCGCCGTGGCCCAGGGTCCCGGCGATCCGGACCAGGCCCTTCTTGTCGATCTTGCCGTTCTCGGTCAGCGGCAGCCGTTCCACCTGGTGGAAGTAGGTGGGCACCATGTAGTCGGGCAGCAGGGTGGCCAGGAAGTCGCGGACGCGCTCGGCCGGCAGGTCCTCCTCGCCCGCGAAGAACGCGACGAGGTTGCGCAGGTCGCCGGCGCCCCCGTCGATGACGACGGCGGCCTCCCGCACGCCGGGCATCGCCAGCAGCTTGTTCTCGATCTCGCCGATCTCGATCCGGAAGCCGCGGATCTTGACCTGCTCGTCCCGTCGGCCCAGGTACTCGATCCGCCCCTCGGGCAGCCAGCGGCCGAAGTCACCCGTCCGGTACATCCGGGTGTTGGGGCGGAACGGGTCGGGGACGAACGCCTGCCGGGTGCGCTCCTCGTCGTTGATGTAGCCGCGCCCGACGCACACGCCGGAGAAGGCGATCTCGCCGGGCGAGCCGAGCGGCACCAGGGCCAGGTTCTCGTCGAGCACGTACGTGTTGACGTTGCGCAGCGAGCGGCCGACCGTCACGAAGTCCCGGTCGGGCAGCCCCCGCAGCACCTCGTGCATGGTGTCGTCGGAGACCTCGGTGGCGCCGTAGGCGTTGACCAGGCTGATCCCCGGGTAGGCGGCGAACCAGCGCTGGACGAGCTCGTACTTGAGCGCCTCCCCGGTGACCGAGACGGTGCGCAGCCGGCCGAGCGGGCGCGGGTGCTGGGCCAGGTGGGTCAGCAGCACCTCCAGGTAGGACGGCACGATCTGGATCACCGTGACGCGCCCGTCGGCGATCTCGTCGAGGAAGCCCGCGACGTCGAGCTGGGTGTCGGTGTCCACGATCCGCACGGTGCCGCCGACCATCAGCGGGGCGGCGAACTGCCACAGGGAGATGTCGAAGCACTGCGAGGCGGTCTGGGTGACGACCTCGTCGGCACCCCCGGCCAGCCCCATGTCCTCGATCTTCATGAAGAGGTGGTTCAGCATGCCCGCGTGCTCGCACACCGCGCCCTTGGGGGCGCCCGTCGAGCCGGAGGTGAAGTAGATGTACGCCGCCTGCCCGGGCGTCACCGTGACCCCGGTCGGGGCGTCGGAGAGGTCGGGGCGGGTGCGGATCTCCGGCACCGACAGGGCCACGGGCGGCTGCGCGACGGCCGCGGACGCCTCCCGGGCCAGGGTCTCGCTGCCCGGCCCGGTCAGCACGAACCGGCACTCGCTGCGCTCGAACTGGGTCGCCACCCGGTCCACCGGGAAGTCGGGGCGGACGGGCAGGTAGACGCCGCCGGCCTTGAACACGCCGAGGGCGGCGGCGAGCCAGTCCAGGGTGCGGTCCATGACGACGGCGACCACGTCCTCGGCGGCGGCGCCCGCCCCGACCAGGGCGTGCGCGACCCGGTTGGCCCGCTCGTCCAGCTCCCGGTAGGTCCAGCGCTCCCCCGCGTGCTCGGCCGCGACGGCGTCGGGCACGGCCCGCACCCGCTCCTCGAAGAGGTCCACGAAGGTGCGGTCGGGCAGCTCGGCGCGCGGCCCGGCCAGGCCGTAGAGCTGCTTCTCGACCTCGCGGTCCGAGAGCAGGCTCTGCCGGTCGTGCCGCTCGCCGGGGCCGGCCGCCAGGTTGGCCAGTGCCACCAGGTGGTAGCCGGCCAGGCGCTGGGCGTGGCCCGCGTCGAGCGCGGCGCGGTCGTACCGCAGGCGCAGCGTGAGGCCCGTCCCGTCGCGGTGCCAGGCCACGCCCAGCACGGCGCCGTCGGCGAGCGCGGCGGCCGGGGTGTCGGCCTGCCCGGGCGCGGTGCCGTCGGCGGCGGCCGGGGCGGGCGCGGTGCCGTCGGCGGCGAGGCCGGACAGGTCCAGGACCACCTCCGGGCGGCCCCCGGCGGCGGCCGCCGCGTCGGTCGCGGGCCCGGCCGGGGCGGCGGCCGTCCGCGCCACCAGCTCCGCCCAGGTGGAGTTCTCGACGGCCAGGCGCAGCGGCCGGACCGTTCCCGCGCCGCCCGGCGGCAGGTGGCCGACGAGCAGCGCGCGCTCGGCCGCCACGGTCGCGAGCACCCGGGCGTGGGCGGCGGTCAGCAGGGCGGGAAGATCGGCCCCCAGCTCGGCGGCCCGGCGTTCCAGGGTGCGGGTGAGGTCCTCGGCGATCCGGGTGTCGTGGACCGCGCCGCCCTCCTCCCGGGCGGTCGGCGCGGTCCACCGGGGAACCCTGGTGAACGCCTGGTTGTCCGCGTGCTCCGTCATCGGCCCCCGACTCCTCGTCCAAGCGTCGCCGGCTCCGCCAGCTCGATCCTGATCAGCCGCGCGGCGGTCACCGCGCGCTGTGCTGCCTCGTCCGCGTCCGTTCCGGTGGCGACCACGCAGGCCAGCCGGTCCTGGAACGAGTGCGTGATCCGTACCGTCCGGCCCTCGGCGGTGCCGGACGTCACCGCCACCACGCCGGGCGCCGCCGCCGCGTCCGGGAGTCCGCCGACCCGGGCGACCACGCCCTCGCGGTCGGCGGGCAGGAAGCGGATCGCCGCGTGTCCGGCGCCGCCGGCGGAGGGGCCGGCGGGCAGACCGGCCACCCGGGCGATCACCGCGTCCACCAGGTCGGTGCCGAGTGCGGCCCGCACGGCGACCGGGATCATCCCGCCGGCCAGCCGCGGGTTGACCTCGATCACCACCGGTCCGGCTTCGGTCAGCCGCAGTTCGGTGTGGGCCGCGCCCCAGCCGAGGCCGAGCGCGGCGAGGGCCCGCAGCGCGGTGTCGCCGAGGGCGGCGGCGGTCGCGTCGGGCACCGGCGCGGGCACGTCGTGCCCGGTCTCCACGAAGTACGGCTCGGCGCCGGTGTGCTTGGCGACGACGGTCACCACGGTGTCGTCGAAGGTCTCGACGGAGAACTCCGGCCCGTGCACGGCCGCCTCGACCAGGATCCGGGCCGCGACCGGCGCGCCGCGCTCGTCGGTGGCCCGGGCCAGCAGTTCCGCGGCCCAGGCCCGGACCTCGGCGCCGTCCCGGCAGAGCCGGACGCCGACCGAACCGGAGCCGCTGACCGGCTTGAGGACGACGGGGTGGCCGATCGCGTCGGCCGCCCGTACCGCCTCGGACACCTCGGTCACGGCGGCGAAGGCGGGCACCGCCACGCCGGCGGCCGCGAGCGCGGTCCGCTGGTGCTCCTTGTCGCGGCAGCGGGCGATGGCGTCGCCGTCGGCCGCGGGCAGCCCGAGCTTGCGGGCGGTGCGCGCGGCGGGCGCGACGAAGTACTCGGAGCTGGACGCGATGCCCGCCAACCCGGCGGCGTCCTCGGCGAGTTCGGCGCAGCAGGCGAGGACGGCGTCCGGGTCCGCGGTGTCCAGCACCCGGGTGGGGATGCGGTCCTCGGTCGCGTAGGGGTACCGGTCCGGGTCCCGGGTCAGCAGGACCGGGCGCAGTCCCCTGGCTCGGGCCGCCGCGCAGAACTCGCGTCCGGTCCCTGTGGTGTTGCTCTCCAGGAGCGCGAACCACGGCCCGTCGGGCCGCCGTTCGTCCGCGCCGTCGTGCTGTCCTGCCGTCGCGCTCACGGCGCACTCTCCGTTCCGTCTCCGTCAGCGTTTGCGTCTGCGCCCGCGTCCGTGTCCGTGCCCGCTGCTGCGGCGCGGGTCGCGGGGACCGGCGGGCCGGTCAGTGCCGCCACCGCCTCCGCCAGCCGCAGCTCGCCCTGCGCGGTCCGGGCCCGCTGGGCGGCGAGCCGGTCGCAGTGCCCGGCCAGCCGCTCCCGCAGCACCCGCACCGTCCGGTCGCACTCGCCCGGGCCGCCGCCGCGGTCGTGGTCGTCCACCACCTCGCGCAGCGTGGGGAGTTCGGCCGAGTCGGCGCCCGTACCGTCGGGCAGGCGGATCGCGGCCAGCTCGGTGGCCCCGGCCTCGACGGCCTCCCGCACCGCCTCGCCGACGACGTGGTGCGCGGTGCGGAAGGGCACGCCCCGGGCCACCAGCCGGTTGGCGATCACGGTCGCGGTGACGAAGCCCTCCCGGGCCCGCTCCGCCATCCGCGCCGGGACGGGCCGGGCGCCGCCCACCAGGGCCTGGCCGAGCAGCACCGAGTCCAGGACGGCGGCGAGCGCGGGCCACCCCGCGGCGACCGCCTCGGTGCCCACCTCGATGGAGTTGGTGAAGGGCGTCGACTTCATCGCGGAGGCCGCCGCCGTCCAGGCGCCGACCGCCAGCCCGGCCTTGGCCTTGACGTGCTCCAGCAGGAAGGCGTTGCGCTTCTGCGGCATCGCGGAGCTGCCGCCGACCAGCCGCTCCGGGAACTCGACGAAGCCGAACTCCTGGGTGCTCCACAGCTGGAGGTCGGTGGCCAGCCGGCTGAGCGTCACCGCGGCCGAGGCGGCCGCCGCGACCGCGCGCAGCATGGTGTCGCGGGCGGCCACGGCGTCGGTGGCGTGCAGCGGGCCGTCCGCGAAGCCCAGCAGCCCGGCGGTGCGGGCCGGGTCGATGGGCAGGTCGGTGCCGGCCACCGCCCCGGCGCCCAGCGGGCACCGGTCCAGCTGGTCGAGGACCTGCTGCAGGGACTCGACGTCCCGGTCGAGCGCGGTCGCGATCCCCGCCAGGTAATAGCCGTAGCTGACCGGCATCGCGGGCTGGAAGTGGGTGTAGACCGGCATGACCACGCCGCGGTGGGCGCGGGCCCGGGCCAGCAGGACCGCCTGGAGCCGCAGCAACTCGCCGAGCAGCGCGGTCAGTTCGGCGCGCAGCCGCAACGCGGTGATGGTGGCCTTGATGTCGTTGCGGGAGCGGCCGGTGTGCAGCTTCCCGCCCACCTCCGAGCCGAGTTCGGCCACCAGGTGGCCCTCGTACATCAGGTAGAGGCCGCGCGGGGCCGGCAGGTCGTAGAGCTCGCGGAAGCCGTCGGCGCGCAGCGCGGTGATCCGGCGCAGCAGCGCGGCCGCCGCGTCGCGCGGCAGCAGTCCGCTCTCGGTGAGCATCACGACGTGCGCCAGGTCCACGGTGCTGGTGGCGCCCAGTTCCCGGCGGATGTCCGCCGGCCCCGACTCGCCGTACACCACGCGCCGGGTCCGCGCGCCGAGGGTCCGGGTGAGGCGTCCGGTGACGGTCACGACAGGGCCCGCTCGGGCAGCGGGCGGTCGGTGCGGGCGACGGTCCCGGGCACCTCGTCGTAGGCGCGGCGGGCCCAGTCGAAGCGGCTCCAGCCCGGCCCGGCCTCGGCGGGGGAGGCGACGGTGACCGGCTCGACCGGCGGGGCGTCCAGGAGCAGGCCGTTGTCGGCGAGCCAGCTGTCGTCGTACACGGTCGCCTGGTAGCGGTACCCCTCGTCGGGCAGCATCACCACGCACAGCCGGTCCGGGTGGCGGTCGGCCCACCACCGGGCGACGAGGTGGGCGGCGCCGCTCGTCGGGCCCTGGAAGAGCGCGTGCCGGGCGTGCAGGGCCCGGGTCTGGGCGTACGCCTCGGCCGCGTCGCACCAGTGGATCTCGTCGAAGACGCCGTGGTCGAGGTTGGCCGGCCACAGGCTGTTGCCGAGCCCGCGCAGGCCGCGCGGCCCGTCGGGCTGGCCGAAGAGCACGCTGCGGTGGCTGTCGACGCCGATCGCCAGGGTCTGCGGGGTGTGCTCGCGCAGGCCGCGGACGGTGCCGCACATCGAACCGCCGGAGCCGACCGGTCCGACGACGCAGTCGACGTCCCCGAGGGTGCGGTGCAGCATCTCGGCGACCACCCCGTACGAGCGGGGGTTGTCGGGGTTGCTGTACTGCTCGGGGCAGAAGGACTCGGGCAGTTCGGCGCGGATCTCGGCCAGGCGGCGCAGCCGGGCCTCCTGGTAGCCGCCGACGGGTGCCGGGTCCCGGCAGATCTCGACCCGGGCGCCGAGGTCGGTCAGCCTGCGGTACAGGTTGGGGTCGATCGCCGGGTCGCTGACCAGGATCAGCTCACGCTCCATCAGGGCGCACTGCATCGCCAGGGCGAGGCCGAAGGTGCCCGAGGTCGTCTCGACGACGGGGCCGTCGCCGAGTTCACCGCGCTGTTCGGCCCGCTGGAGGATGTAGTGGGCCGGCAGCAGCTTCATCAGGGTGAAGACGGCGCCGTAAAGGTTGGGACCGAGCCGGACGAGGCGCGGGATCATCTGTGCTTCGGTGATCGAGTGGTACGGCGCGGTGGTCACCGTCATGGGAGCTCCCAGGGGATTCGGTGGGGACCGGCGTGCCCGGTCCGGCATCCCGGGGCGGGCCGACGAGGACAGGGGTTGGGTGTGCGAGCCGGTAGAGGATCCACAGGTTCACGGGTGCGGCCTCCCGGTCGGCGCGGCCCGCGGCCGGGAGCCGGCCATCAGGAGGGGACCGGGACGCCGGTCCGGGGGTCGGCCCGGTCGGGCAGCGGCGCGGCGCCTTCGGCCAGGGCCAGGTAGACGTCGTCGAGGGTCGGCTCGGTCAGCGAGATCCCGGTGATGCCCAGGTCGGCCTCGTCCAGGGCGCGGACGACCACGGCCAGTGCGGTGGACTCGCCGACGGGCACGACGACCGCGCCGTCCGCCTCGCCCGCGCGGGCCTCCAGACCGGCCCGGCGCAGCGCGTCGAGCGCGGCGGCCGCCCGGGCCGGTTCGGCGAGCTGCGCCCGGACGGTGCTGCCGCCCAGCCGGCCCTTGAGTTCGGCGACGGTGCCGTCGGCGATGGTCCGGCCCTGGCCGAGCACGATGACCCGGTCGGCCAGCTGCTCGGCCTCTTCGAGGTACTGGGTGGTCAGCAGCACGGTGGTGCCCTCGGCGACGCAGGCGCGCACCAGGTCCCACAGGCCGCCGCGGCTGACCGGGTCGAGCCCGGTGGTGGGCTCGTCGAGGAAGAGCACCTGCGGGTGGCCGACGAAGCTGCTGGCGAGGTCGAGGCGGCGGCGCATCCCGCCCGAGTACGTCCCCGCCGTCCGGTCCGCCGCGCCGGTGAGGCTGAAGGTGTCCAGCAGTTCGTCCGCCCGGGCCCGGGCCTCGGCCCGGCTCGCGCCGAGCAGCCGGGCGACGAGCACCAGGTTCTCCCGGCCGGACAGGCTCTCGTCCACGGCGGCGAACTGACCGGTCAGCCCGATCCGGCGGCGGACCTCACGGGCCTCCCGCACCACGTCGTACCCGGCGACCCTGGCCGTGCCCGAACTGGGGGGCAGGGCCGTGGACAGAATGCTGACGAGCGTGCTCTTGCCGGCTCCGTTGTGCCCGAGCAGGCAGAGCACCTGCCCTTTCGCTATCCCGAAACTGACTCCGCCGAGCGCCTGCGTGCTGCCGAAGGACCGGCTCACGTCTATCGCTTCGATCATCACGCTGTTCACCGGATGTCATTCCTCGCAGAGAGCGGGCGGGTACGGATCGGGGGGCACCAGAATTCGTACATTCCTCGGCCTTTCCGCGGCAAGGAGCGCTACAGCAAGCTGCCATTCATCCGGCGGCCCGGGTGGGGTGGTGTTCGGCGGTCGCCGGCGGCAGCAGGCCGAGTTCCATCGCGCGGGCGCCGGCCTGGAATCGCGAGTTCGCGCCGAGTTCGCGGGTGATCTCGGCGACGTTCCTCCGGTAGGTGCGCACGGACATGCCGAGTTCCCGGGCGGCGACCTCGTCGGTGCGTCCGGAGCTGAGTGCGAGCAGGATCCGCCGGGCCATGGCGCTGCGGGTGCGGTCGCTCAGCCGCCGGTGGTCGGCGAGCGGGGCGCTGCCGTTCCAGGAGGTCATGAACAGGGTGCGCAGGTTGCGCAGGACGGCCGGGGCCCGCATCAGGACCGCCTCCCGGGACGGCCCGGCGGCGCGCGACCAGACGACGCTCACCAGGCCGTCGGCGAGCACCATGTCCTGCAACGCCGCGCCCACCAGGCGGACTTCGACGCCCGCGGCGTACTTGTCCAGCCGTTCGAGGAGCAGCCGGTTCTCCAGCAGGCCGACCCCGGCGAGCAGCCGGACGTCCACCCCGCGCGCCGCGGCCCGACCCAGGCAGGAGACGAGCCGGGTGATCTCCTCGTCGTGGTGCCCCGAGAGCACCACGGCGAGCGAGCGGGTGGCCGAAGCGACCAGGTGCTCGGCGGTCTCCGTGCCCTCCTCCGGCCCCAGCGCGGTCAGCAGCCGCCCCTCGCTGCGGTGCCGGTCGACCGCGAACTCGACGAGCCGGCGGGCCTCCAGCAGCATGCTCTCGATTTCCCCGCTGGACGGTTTTCTCGCCGCCTGCTCGGACGGCGGAATCGGCCCGGCGGGCACGGTGATGACGGCGGACGGATCATTGACAGGCGTACTCGTCACATTTCCCCCTGATGCTTGACTCGCAACGTCCGTTCAGGAGGGCATGAGGCCCGGCCGGTCATGGCAAACGCAACGCGGCCGCCTTCGAGGCACGGCAACCGCCGAGAGCCCCCGTTCTCTCCATGGACTTCACCCTAGGAGCCGCTGTTCGAGCCGGTCAAACAGTTGCACGCCAAAGCAAATGCACCACCTCGCGGGCGCTTTCGGCGAATTCCGCGCGCCCGGCCGGCGCGAACGGGCACGCCGCGCCGCCCCTGGATCCGTCGGGCGGCGCGGCGTGCGGTTCGGGGAGGATTGCGGTCCGGGGACGGGCGGGGTCAGCGGCTGCCGAGCAGCAGGTCGCGGTGGGTGGTGAACTCGGTGTTCGCCCGGTCGTAGTCCTCGGGGCGGCCGATGTCCATCCAGTAGCCGTCGAACTCGTAGGTGGCCGGGCGGGTGTCGCGCTCCAGCAGGTCCAGGACGAGCTCGTCGAAGCCGAGCGGCAGACCGGGCGTGTAGCCCTCCAGCGTCGCGCGGCTCAGGCCGTACACGCCCATGGACACCTGGTAGGCCAGGCTCGGCTTCTCCCGGAAGCCGGTGATCCGGCCGTCGTCCGTGGTGAGCACGCCGAAGTCGATGTTCACCTGGCGGTTGTGGGTGGCGACGGTCAGCGGGGCGCCGGACGTCCGGTGCCGCTCCAGGACCGCCGCGTAGTCCAGCGAGGTGAGGATGTCGCCGTTCATCACCAGGAAGTGCTCGGGGAGCCGGTCCCGCATCATGACCAGCGGACCGAGGGTGCCCAGCGGGCTGTCCTCCACCGCGTACTCGACCTCCAGGCCCCACTGGGTGCCGTCGCCGACGTAGGCGCGGATGATGTGGCCGAGGTGTCCGATCGCGAGGGTGACCCGGGTGAAGCCGGCCGCCGAGAGCTGGCGCATCACGATCTCCAGGATCGCGTGCTGGTCGCCGATCGGGACCAGGGGCTTCGGCAGCGCGGTGGTGTAGGGCCGCAGCCGGACGCCCTTGCCGCCGGCCATGATGAAAGCGTGCATGATCGAGTCCCTTCCGCTGGGGTGGTGTGCTTCGTGCCGAGTGGTGGAGGTCAGCCGCGGGTGCCTAAGGTGAGCGGGAACGTGCTGTCAAGTTCCATGTGATGAGGTCGTGTTGTTCCCCTACATCGGCTCCGGCCCGTACTGCTTCTCCAACTCGCTCGCCATGGCGCTGGGTCCGGGCGCGCCCGGCACGCCGGTGCTGGAGGTGCTGACCGGGTCACCGTTCGGCTTCCAGCTGATCGACGGGGTGCTGCCGTTCTTCGATCCCTTCGGCTGGGACCCGGAGCAGGGCCTGGACGCGGCGATCGGCCTGCTCGGCTGGGAGTGCCGGCGCAGTGACGGCGACGACCCCGAGGAGGCCGAGGCGCGGCTGCGCGCGGCCGTCGCCGAGGGCCCGGCGCTGGCCGGTCCGCTGGACATGGGCCTGCTGCTCCAGCAGCCCGGCTCCGGCGAGGCGATCGGCGCCGACCACTACGTGCTGGTGGTGGCGGTCGACGGGGACACCGTGGTCTTCCACGACCCGCACGGCCACCCCTGGGCGACCCTGCCGGTGCCGGCCTTCCTGGCCGCCTGGCAGGCGGAGAAGATCGACTACGTGGAGCGGCCGTTCGTGCTGCGCACCGGCTTCACCCGGGTCCGGGAGACCACCGTGGCCGAGGCCCTGCGGGCCTCGCTGCCGCACGCCGTGGAGCTGCTGCGGGGCCGCAGCACCGGCGCCGCCGACATGCCGCCGGGTTCGCTCGGCACCGCGGCCGGCCTGGAGCGGCTGGCCGAGCAGGTGACCGAGGGCCTGGACCCGGACATCCGCCAGGTGATGGAGAAGTTCTCGGTCCGGGCCGGTGCCCGCCGGCTGTCGGACGCCTCCACCGCCCTGGCGGGGATCGGCTTCCGCACCGCGGCCGAGGTGCTGGGCCGGCAGGCCCGGATCCTCGGCGGGCTCCAGTACCCGCTGGTCGTCCAGGACGACGCCGCCGTGATCGCGGGCCTGCGCGCACTGGCGCCGACCTACGAGGAGCTGCGGGCCGCCCTGGTCGCGGTCCGCGACATCAAGATCTCGGTCAAGCACAACGACCCGGTCGTGATGATCAACGCCTACCGCCAGCTCGCCGCCGCCTGCGACTACCCGCTGCAC
>NZ_JBEOUW010000073.1:0-23605 GCF_040303045.1 Kitasatospora sp. NPDC096140 | reverse complement strand
TGGCGGATCTTCCGCCACGCCCGGTGCAGCCCGAACTGGCTTACGTCAGCAGCCAAAGCCGTCCTCACCCTGGAGCTTCAACGCTGAAAGAGCTCCTTGAAAGCTTGGCGTTTTGCGACTGGAAGGTGGCATTGTTCGACTGATCTCTCCGGCTTGATCACGTGATGCCGAGGGTGGCGAGCGAGCGGCAGGGATCGCGGGCGTGATGACGGAGTCTGGCGGCGATGTTGTCGTGGCTAGCATGTCGCAGGGCGCCGATGGCGAGGTTGCGCAGGCTGGCCATCGCCCGGGGCGCGGAGCCGGTGCGCACGCGAGAGGCGTCCTCGGCGAACGTCGTGTCGCGCACGTGGTGGAGCCGGTTCTCGATACCCCAGTGGCCACGCACCCATGAGGCGAGCTCGGCGGGGGCGGCCTGGCGGGGTCGGAGGCTGGTCACGCCGAGCGCGGCGAGGACGGTCGGCGGCGCGTCGGCAACCCATTCCGAGATCGCCGCCAGGGACTTCACACCCGCGAGGACGGCACAGGCGGCCAGTGCCAGGACGAAAGCCAGGGGATGGCGACGGCCGGCAGACCGACGTGGATCGGGTACGGCGGCCAGACGCAGAAGCAGCCCGGCATGCGCACCGCAAGACGGTTGGCGTCGCGGTGGCGAGTTCGCTCAGGCCGACCGGGATCGGCGAAGAGGAGCTGGCAGGCATGGTCTTCCGTTGCGGGGGTCAGGGCTTCGACATGTCATGATCACCCGGAAGCCGCGCCTGCTTCCGGTCGGTTCCGGTCCTGCGAATGCAGGGGCCACACCGACGATCTGAACCAGCTTCAACCCGGACAGATCCTCTGAACGACTCGGCCCTGCTCATGGGATGCACGGTGCTGGCCAACGTGTCGCGGCAACAGCTGGACGACTGTCAAGCTGACTGAGGTTCTGTCGAGGCTGACGGGAGGCGCCTGTACGGTGCGCGCCGTGGGCAATGGGAGGCGGCACGCACCGCGGGTTCCGATCCTGCCAGGGCCCCGAGGCGGTCCCTCCTGCGAGGGCCCGGCCGCTCGCGGCGGGGCGGTCGCCTGGCCCTGCTCTGGGCTTGTGCGTCGTGTCCGGCTCCTCGCGGTCCGCCTGGATGTCCCGGCCGGAGGTGTCAGAGGGCAGACGGCCGCGCACCGCGGGGTTGGTGTTGCCCTCGGCGGCCGGCCGGCGGGCGTGTGGTGCTTCGCGAAGCTCTTTCCGGTGGCCGGGTCGCTTCGGTCGCTTCGGTCGCTGCGCCGTGGTGTGACCTTCCAGCAGCCGAACTCGACAACATGGGTGGCTTCAAGCGGTATGCCCGTACCGGTCTGGACCGGTACGGGGCTGTCGCCAAGGGGTGTGGGGGGTCAGGCACGGCGGCGGCGCAGGCCGCGCAGGGTGGCCCGGGCGGGGAGCCAGGTGCCGATGGCGGCGAGGGAGGCCGTGCCGACGAGGACCGCGGCGAGGCCGGCGGCCGGTACCGTCACCCCGGCGGTGCCGCGGGTGATGCCCTGGGCGTAGGTGGTGAGCACCGCGGAGGCGATCGCGAGGCCGAGTGCGGTGGCGATGGCCACGGACGTCGCGGCCTCCCAGCCGAGCATCCTGCGGATCTGGCGGCGGGTCGCGCCGGTGAGCCCGAGCGCGGCGAACTCCTGCCGGCGGTCGGCGATGCTCACGGCCAGGGTGTTGAGGACGGCGATGGCGACGAAGGCGATGATCAGCCCGAGGGTGACGTAGCCGATCTGCGCGCTGACCCGGTTCTGCGAGGCCTGGGCGGCGGCGCGGTCCAGCACTCCCAGCCCGGGTTCCGCGTGCAGGGCGGCGGTCAGGGACTGCCGGGTGGTGCCGGCCGGACCGTCGCCGCGCACCAGCACCTCGCTGTCGAGCGGCACGTCCACGTGGGCGGCGACCAGCGCGTGCGCGAGGGTGAGGTCGCCGAAGCCGAGACCGCGGCTGTAGAGGGCGACGACCGTCACCTCGGCCGGGCTGCCATCGGCGAGCACCAGGTGGACCTGCTGGCCGAGCCGGTAGCCCAGTCCGTCGGCGGCCGCCGCCGTGCCGTCCGTCAGCCGGCCGATGTCACCGGCGGTGACGCCGAGGTCGAGGGTGTCGGAGAGGCGCTCGGGCGTGACCGCCTGGACACTGCGCTTGGTCAGCCCGTCGCGGACCTGGGTGTGGAGCACCCGGGTCACGGTCCGGACGCCCGGGGCCGCGGCCAGCGCCTGGGCGGCGGTGCCCGGCACGCGCGGTCCCACGACGAAGTCGGCGACGTTGCCGCGGTCGCGCTGCGCGTCGGCCGCACCGTCGACGGTGGTCTGGGTGAACAGGATGGTGCAGGCCATCGCGACCAGCAGGGTGAGCGGGGTGACGACGGAAGCCAGCCGGTGCGCCCCGGCCCGCAGGTTGTGGGCCGCGAGGTAGCCGCCGACCCGGGACACCCGCAGCGACGGGCCGAGGAGCCCGACGCCGCCCCTGACCACCAGGGGGCCGAGCAGGGCGAGCGCCGTGCACCAGAGCAGGACGGCGATGAAGCAGACCGGGGTCGAGGCCTGGTCGGAGTGCAGGACGGTGAGCAGGGACGTGAGGACGACGGCGCCGGCGGCGGCGAGGACGCCGGAGACGATCCGCGGCCAGGCCAGGCGCAGCGGTTTGAGCTCGGCCTCGCCGAGGGCTTCGACCGGCTTGATGGCGGTGGCGCGCCGGGCCGAGATGCGGGCGGCTGCCCACCCGGTCAGCAGGGCGCAGGCCGCGGCCGCCGCGGCGGGGAAGGGGGAGAGGACGACGGGCAGGTTCGCCGGGATGACGTCCAGGGCCACGAAGCGGCCGTGCAGCCAGCCGCCCAGCGGCAGACCGGCGACGGCGCCCAGGGTTCCGGCGGGCAGACCGATCGCCAGCGCCTCGCCTCCGATCATCTTGCGGACCTGCCGACTGGTGGCGGCCACGGCCCGCAGGACGGCGATCTCGCGCTGCCGTCCCTGGATCGACAGGCCGAAGGTGCCGACGACGACCAACAGGGCCACCAGCAGCGAGGTGCCGGCCAGGACGGCGCCCATGCTGATCAGGCGGACCTGCGCGTTGGCGGCGTCGGGGAACTCCACCCGGCCGCGGTCGTCGCCGGTGCGGACCACGGGGGCCGGGACGCTCCGGCTGCCGGCGAGCAGTGCCCGGACGTCGTCGGCCGCCGACGGGGACGCCGGGAAGACGCCGATCGCGCCGACCAGGCCGTCGTGGCCGGCGAGGCCGCGGGCCCGCTCGGGGGAGAAGTAGAGGGCGGCCTGGCTCTCGAACCCCTCGGCGGTGACGCCGACCACGCGGACGGTCAGGGTGCCCGAGGTCGTACGGGCGGCGGTGGTGGACCCCGTGGACAGGTGGGCCCGGGTGGCGGTGCCGGCGTCGACGACGACCTCGTCCGGGCCGGTGGGTGCGCGGCCGGTGGCGAGGGTGAGCCCGGCCAGCGGCGCCGACTCCCAGCCGTGGCCCCAGGAACCGCCGGTGGGCCCGCCGGGCAGCAGCACCGGGAAGGTCACCTCGGTGGCGACGGAGCGTACCGACGGCAGGGCGGCGATGCGCTCGGCCAGGGGGGCCGGCACCCAGGCGTGGTCGGCGATCGGCTTGCTCTTCTCCTTGGTCTTTCCCTTCCCGCCGCCCTGCACGGTGTGCACGTCCTGGTCCCCCGAGACGACGATCGGCGCGGCCGCGTAGCGTTCGGGACGCACGGTGCCGGTGAGGCCGGTGGCCAGGAGGGTCCCGCAGCCGCAGACGAGGGCGGCCGCGCAGAAGAGGGCGACGAAGGCGCCCGCGAATCCGGCCGTGCGGTGCCGGAGGGTGGTGAGGGCGAGGCTCAGCATCATCGGTTCCACGCTCCCAGGCGGATCATGCGGTCGGCGACCTCGGTGGGGGTCGGTCCGGACAGGGTGTCGACGATTCGCCCGTCGGCCAGGAAGAGGACCTCGTCGGCGTAGGACGCGGCGACGGGGTCGTGGGTGACCATGACGATGCTCTGGCCCAGCTCGTCGACGGTCTGGCGCAGCAGTGTCAGCACATCACGGGCCGTCATGGTGTCCAGGGCGCCGGTGGGTTCGTCGGCGAACACCACCTCCGGGTCGGAGATCAGCGCCCGGGCGATCGCCACCCGCTGCTGCTGGCCGCCGGACAGCTGTCCGGGCCGGTGCCCGGCGCGCTCCTGCAGCCCCACCCGGCGCAGGAGCCCGGCCAGGCGTCCGGCGTCGGCACGCCGGCCGGCCAGCCGCAGCGGCAGCGTGACGTTCTGCTCGACGGTCAGGGAGGAGACCAGGTTGAAGGACTGGAACACGAACCCGGCACGCTCGCGCCGCAGTTCGGTCAGCTTGGTCTCGTTCAGCCGGGACAGGTCGGTGTCGCCGAGACGGACCGTGCCGGAGCTCGGGCGGTCCAGGCCGGCCGCGCAGTGCAGGAAGGTGCTCTTGCCCGAACCGGACGGCCCCATCACGGCGGTGAAGCCGCCCCTGGGCAGCCGTACCGTCACCTCGCGCAGGGCCGCGACCGCGCCCCGCCCCTTGCCGTAGACCTTGCTCACGGCGTCCAGAGTGATTGCCTCGTTCATGTCCCCAAGCCTGCCGACCTGCGAACTCCCGTCCCAGGGGCGGGATCACGAGGCACCCGTGACGTCATCACGGGTAGGGTCGGGACATGATCAGACTCCTGCTGGCGGAGGACCAGCACGTGGTGCGCGGCGCGCTGGTGGCACTCCTGGAACTGGAACCCGACTTCGAGGTCGTCGCGCAGGCGGACTCGGCCGACGACGTGGTGCCCCGTGCGATGGTCTTCAAGCCCGACGTGGCGGTGCTCGACATCGAGATGCCGGGCCTGACGGACGGTCTGCAGGCCGCCGCGGCGCTGAAGGAGAAGCTTCCGCACTGCCGCACGCTGATGTTGACGTCGCTCGGCCGCCCCGGACTGCTCCGCCGTTCCCTGGCCGCGAAGGTCGACGGTTTCCTGCTGAAGACCGTCCCGCCGGCGGACCTCGTCGCGGCCATTCGGCAGGTCGCCGGGGGCGGCCGGGTACTGGACCCGTCGCTGGCCGTGGTCGCGTGGGACCTCGCGGACAATCCGCTCACGCCGCGCGAGAACGACGTGCTGCGGGAGCTGGCCGGGGGCGCCGAGCCGGCCGAGATCGCCGCGCGGCTGCACCTGTCCACCGGGACGGTCCGCAACGTGCTCACCGCGGTCGTCACCAAGCTGAACGCCCGCAACCGGACGGACGCGGTGCGCATCGCCCGCGAGGCGGGCTGGCTGGAGTCGTAGGGGCGGCGTGCCGACTGCCGGGTGTGCGGGCCGCCCGGCCGCCGGGCGGCCCGGAAGTCGGCCGCCGCTGGGCGGCCCGGAAGGACGGTCGGCCGCCGGCGTGGGCCGCGCCGGCGGTCAGCGAAGCGGCAGTTCGGCCCGCAGCACGTACCAGCCGTCGTCCGCGCCGGCGCTCAGCGTGCCGCCCGCCTCGGTCAGGCGCACGGTCAGGCCGCCGATCCCGGAGCCGGGCGGGGTGACGCCCGCCCGGACGCCGTCGTTCTCCACCTCCAGGCGCACCGACCCTCCGGTGACGGTGGTGGCGATCCGGGCGTGACGGGCGGAGCTGTGCCGCAGGATGTTGGTCACGGCCTCGCGCAGGGCCACGCTCAGCACGGTTCCCGCCTCGTCCGGCACCGGGTCGTCATCCACCTCCACTGCGATGGCGGCCGCCTCCAGGACCGCTGCCGCGGAAGCCAGTTCGGCGGTGAAGGACAGCCGGGGGCTGTCCTCGGCCACCGCGCCCAGCTCGGCCCGCCCGCGCGCGGCCAGCCGCGCGATGTCGGCCAGTTCGGCCCGGCAGCGGTCAGCGGCGCCGTCGGCCGCGCCGGCGTCCGCGGTGCCCGCGGCGTTCGCGGTGCGCGCACCGGCCCCGACGGCCTCCGCACCGGCCCCGACGGCCTCCGCACCGGCCCCGACGGCGGCCCCGGCGACGACTGCGGCGTCCGCCAGGCGCCGGGCCAGCTCGGCCTTCAGCAGGATCGCGGCCAGCCCGTGCCCCAGCAGGTCGTGCAGGTCCCGGGCCGCCCGCAGGCGCTCGGTGACCATGGCGGCGCGGGCCAAGCCGGCCCCCGCCTGCTGCAACTCCCGGACCAACCGCACCAGGCGCAGCACCGCGAAGACCACCACGCAGGTGATCGCCACGTTGACGGCGGCCACCGGCACGGCGGCCGGCCCACCCCCGCCGATCACTCCGGCGGCGACGGCCAGGGCGGCCGCCAGGCCCGCGCCCGCGCGCAGCGGCAGCGCGATCAGCAGCGAGCCGGCCAGGATGCCCGCCGCACCGATCCAGTTCCGGCCCAGCCAGGGCAGCGGCGCGAGGGCGAGGACGGCCGAGACGAGCAGGGCCGGGCGCGCGTGGCGCGTGGCGTCCTGGATCGAGAAGCGGACCTGGAAGGCGCAGAACGCCAGCGTGCAGGCCACGCCGAGCCCGAGGCCGGACGGCGACGCCGGGAAGAACAGCAGCGCCTTGCCGCAGAAGGCGGCGAGCAGGAAGTAGTAGAGGCCGAGCGCGGCACGCAGCTCGGGCGGATCGGCGGCCGCCACCGGCGCGGGCGTGGCGGCGACCACCGCCTCCACGGCGAAGCGCCCGTCCGGCTCCAGACCCGCCGTCAGCCGGCCGCCGACAGCGCGGACCCGTTCCGCGAGACCGTCCAGGACGTCCGCGCCCAGCGCCGCCGTCGGCACGCCGTCGCTGACCACGCGCAGGACCGTCCGCCCGGTCCGCTCACCGGTGATGACCTCGCACCGGCGGGCGTCGCCGACCCGCACGACCGCCGTGACCGCCTCGCGCAGCACGGTCGCGAGCACCGTCCCGGAGGGACCGAGCGGTTCGCGGTGCCCGATGCGGATGTCGGCCGCGATGCCCGCGGAGGCGAGCAGGGCCCGGGCGCTGGCCGCCTCCGGGGCGAGCGAGAGGCTGCGCAGTTCGGCGGTCGTGGCGCGGGCCGCCGCCAGCGTCGCGCGGGCACCGTCGATCAGCCCATCGAGTACGGAAGGATCGGCCCGTACGGCCAGGCCGTGGATCCGCGCCAGGCCCGCGGACAGTTCGCTGCGCAGGCTCGACGCGATGCGCAGCCGCTCGTCGGTGACCGCCGAGGCGGCCAGCGTCAGCCGGGCCGTGTGGACGCGGTCCGCCAGCAGCGCGAGCGTGGTGACGGCGTACAGCATGACGCCGCCGAGCGCGACCGTCAGCAGCAGGTCGGCCGTGTCGCGGACGCCGCCGGACCGTGCCCCGCCGGCCAGGACGGCGCCCGCGGCGAACGGGAGCAGCAGCAGCCGGCGCCGCTCCAACAGCAGTGAGGCCGCCGGCAGGCAGAGCAGGCCGATCGAGACGCCGAGCGGACCGACCGCGAGGAAAGCGACCGCCCACTCCACGGCCGTCCATCCCGCCCACCCGAGGGCCCCCGAGGGAGCGGACCGGGTGTGCCGCAGCTGCAACGCCACCAGTGCGAGGCAGAGCGCCGTGACCGCCATCCCGGCAACCGGCTCCGCCGGCACCCGGGCCAGCCCCTTCAGCAGGTGCACCGCCACCAGGGCGACGGCCACCGCGACCACCAACGCCCGCGCCCGCCACAGCGGGACGTCCCTCCCCCGTCTCCCCAGCACCGGAGCATCGTACGCACCGGCCGGATCCGGCGGGACCGCGGCCCGTCGCGCCTGCCGA
Source organism: Kitasatospora sp. NPDC096140 (assembly GCF_040303045.1). Taxonomy (NCBI): domain Bacteria; kingdom Bacillati; phylum Actinomycetota; class Actinomycetes; order Kitasatosporales; family Streptomycetaceae; genus Kitasatospora; species Kitasatospora sp. NPDC096140. The sequence goes on along the minus strand of NZ_JBEOUW010000073.1, from coordinate 15,899 downwards.
AACCCCGAGGGGCACCCGCTCGTGAACCGGCTGGGCCGGCTCGAACCGCACCCGACCCGGGCCACCGGCAGCACCGCCGCCCTGACTGCCGCCGTCAAGGACGTGATCGCCACCCGGTTCCCGGGCCTGGTGCCGTACGCCGACACCATCACCGCCTACGACAACCTCAACCTCGACGCCGGCTCCGTCGCCCTTTCACCACCGGCCGGGGCTGCCCGGGCCGCGTCTCGGCCGGGGCTGCCCGATTCGAGGGCCACCCCATCGTAAACAGAACCGAGATTCTGCTAACGTTCCCTCATAAGCAGAACAGCGATTCTTTTTGTGGGGGTGTGATGCCTCGGCTCACCGACGCGCGCAAGGAACTCCGGCGTACTCAGATCGCTGAGGCCGCCGTGCGCTGCTTCAGCCGCAACGGCCTGGAACGGACCTCGATCGCCGACATCACCGCCGAGTCGGGCCTGTCGACCGGCTCGATCTACGCGCACTACCGCAACAAGGCCGACCTGGTCCGCGCCACCGCCCGCCAGATGCTTGCCAAGCGTGCCGACGTCCTCGCCGCGTACGCGGCCGGCGACGCCCCGCCCGACCCCGACGAACTGCTCCGCCGCCTGATCGCCGCAATCAACCCCGCCGAGGCCCGGGTCGGCGTGCAGACCTGGGGCGAGGCGACCACCGACGCGGCCATCCACGACATCGTCGTCGACGCGACCGACCGGATGCGCGCGATGCTGCACGACTGCGTCACCGCCTGGCTCGTGAAGGTCGAGCACCGGGAGCCGGCCCGGGCCCGAGAACACGCCACCCCGATCGCCCACCAGATCATGGCGCGTTACCAGGCCGAACTGCTCTACACCGCCCTGCGAACACCGGCCGAGGAGACAGCGTCATGACCACCACGACCGCTACGATCGCCGCCCGCACCGTCTTCCGGATCGGCTACGGCGCACTGCAGCTTGAGCGCCTGCACGACCGTCGCGACGAAGCCGTCGCCCTGCTGCGCCGCGCGGTCGAGCTGGGCGTCGACCACGTGGACACCGCCGAGTTCTACGGCTTCGGATTCGCCAACGACGTGATCCGCGAGGCACTGCGCCCCGAGGACGACGTCCTGGTCGTCACCAAGGTGGGGGCCGACCCGAACCCTGGCGGACACCTGCCGCTGCGTCTGGCACAGCGCCCCGAGCAACTGCGCGCGAGCGTCGAGGACAACCTGCGCAGCCTTGGCGTCGACCGGCTCGCGGTCGTCAACCTGCGTCGCCTGGACACCGGCCCGGGGCTGCGCCCCGAGGGTGACCAGGTCGTCGACCTCGACGACCAGCTCGCGGTGATGACCGCCCTGCGCGACGAGGGCAAGATCGGCGCGATCGGCCTGAGCAGCGTCACCCTCGACGGCCTGCGCCGCGCCCTGCCCGCCGGCGTCGTCTGCGTCCAGAACGCCTACAGCCTCGTCTCACGCGACGACGAGGACCTGCTGCGGCTGTGCACGGCCGAGGGCATCGCCTGGGTGCCGTTCTTCCCTCTCGGCGGGGCCTTCCCCGGCCTGCCCAAGGCGACCGACGAGCCGGCGGTGCACGCCGTGGCCGCGTCGCTGGGCGTCACACCCTCCCAGGTCGGCCTCGCCTGGCTGCTGCACCACGCCCCGAACGTGCTGCTCATCCCCGGCACCGCCGACACCGCCCACCTGGAGGCCAACACCGCGGTCGGCGGGATCACCCTCGACGCCGCGACCCTCGCCACCCTCGACGGCATCGAGTCCCGCTCCAACGAAGTCCCCATCGGCTGACCGGAACCGACGCGGCCCGGGCCGCTGCCACGCCCCCGCCGACACCCTGGCGAAACGTCAGGCCACGCCGGGAGCCCTCTCCACCAGGTACCAAGGACGGATCATGAAGGCCATCATCTACCGCGACAACGGCACCCCCGACATCCTCCGGTTAGTCGATCGCGATCTGCCCGAGCCCGGCCCCGACGAGGTTCGCGTACGGGTCGCCGTGTCCGGGGTCAACCCGACCGACTGGCAGGCACGCGCAGGCATCGGCCACCCCAAGCACTTCCCCGAGGTCACCCCGCACCTCGACGGCGCCGGCACGATCGACGCCGTCGGTGAGGGCGTCGACCAGAGCCGGGTCGGTCAGCGGGTCTGGCTGTTCATGGCCGCCGCCGGGCGGCCCACCGGCACCGCCGCCGAGTTCACCGTCGTGCCGGCCGAACAGGCCGTTCCGCTGCCCGACGAAGCCGGCTTCGACCTCGGCGCCTCACTCGGCGTCCCCGCGCTGACCGCGCACCGCGCGCTCACCGTCGCCGAGGGCGGACCGCGCCGGCTCGGTCCCGGGGCCCTGGACGGGAAGGTGGTGCTCGCCGCGGGCGGGGCCGGAGCCGTCGGACACGCGGTGATCCAACTCGCCCGATGGGCCGGCGCCACCGTGATCAGCACGGTCAGCAGTCCGGAGAAGGCCCGCCTGGCCACCGCCGCCAGAGCCCACCACGTGATCAGCTACCGCGAGGGCGACCCGGCTGCCGCGATCCGCACGGCAGCACCGGACGGCGTCGACATCATCGCCGAGGTGGCGCTCGGCGCGAACCTCGCCCTGGACCTCGCCGTCCTGCGAACGCGCGGCACGATCTCGACCTACGCCAACGACGGCGGCAAGCCGGTCGAACTGGACGTACTGCAGAACATGGTGCTCAACGCGCGCCACCAGTTCCTGATCCTCTTCCTGGCCGGTCCGGAAGCACGCGCCGCGGCCGCCCAGGACGTCGCCGCCGCAGTGCGCGACGGCGCGCTGCCCGTCGGCGAGGGGCACGGCCTGCCGCTGCTCCGCTTTCCCCTGGAGCGCACCGCCGACGCGCACCGAGCGGTCGAGAGCCGCGTGGTCGGCAAAGTCCTGGTGGACATCACGGCCTGACCTCCAGTTCGGCGCGGATGCCTCGGCGGAAGCCGTGAGGCCTCCATCCACAGGTCCCGCGCGTCCCAGCCGTGGGCGGCGCGGAGACGTGCGCACCAGACCCGCCGCGTGGACGGTGACGGGTACGTCGACTGCCCCTGGTGCACCGGCTGGAGGGACGCGGCCCTCTGGTGAAGGTGATCGCCGTACAGTCGGCTCGCCCGCTCCGCGCCCGGTCCGGCTCGGGAATCGACGACCGGACCGCGGCCGACCGGGCCGACTTCGGGTGCGGCGTCAGGCGGTCAGAAGATCCCGCCGTAGCAGCCGCCGAGCTGGTGACGGTAGTCCGGTGCAGCCGGCCCGGGTACGGTCTCGGCGTGCCCCGGTCCTCAGCCGTTGAGGGTCTGCATCAGCTCGGGGGCGTAACGGTCGCCGGAGATGATCCCGTGCGGAGCGACGGCGTCGATGGCGGCGAGGTCGTCCGTGGTGATCGTGATGGTGGAGGCCGCGATGTTCTCCTCCAGGTAGCGGCGGCGCTTGGTGCCGGGGATGGCGACCGCGCCCCGGTGCAGGACCCAGGCGAGGGCCAGCTGGGAGGGCGTGACGTTCTTGGTGGCGGCGATGCGGCGGACCTCGTCGACCACGGCGAGGTTGCGGTCGAAGTTCTCGCCCTGGAAGCGGGGGTCGGTGCGGCGGAAGTCGTCGGCGGCGAAGTCGTCCGGGCTGGTGATCGCGCCGGACAGGAAGCCGCGGCCGAGCGGGGAGTAGGCGACCAGGCCGATCCCGAGCTCGGTCAGGGTGGCCATGACGCCGTCGTGCTCGATGCCGCGCTCGAAGAGCGAGTACTCGGTCTGGACCGCGGTCAGCGGGTGCACGGAGTGCGCGCGGCGGATGGTCTGCGGGGCCACCTCGGACAGGCCGAGGTAGCGGACCTTGCCGGCGGCCACGAGCTCGGCCATGGCGCCGACGCTCTCCTCGACCGGCACCGCGGGGTCGACGCGGTGCAGGTAGTAGAGGTCGACGTGGTCGGTGTTCAGGTGGCGCAGGGAGCGGTCCAGGGCGTGGCGGATGTACTCGGGGCGCCCGTTGAGGCCGCCCCACACGCCGTCGTCGCTGAACTCGATCCCGGTCTTGGTGGCGATGACGGCCTGCTCGCGTCGGCCGGTGAGTGCCTTGCCGATGAGCTGCTCGTTGATGAAGGGGCCGTAGCTCTCGGCGGTGTCGAGCAGGGTCACGCCCCGTTCCAGGGCGCGGTGAATGGTGGCGAGCGATTCGGCCTCGTCGGTGCTGCCGTAGAAGGCGCTCATTCCCATGCAGCCGAGTCCCTGGGTGGAGACGGTGAGGCCCTGGCTGCCGAGCGTGCGGAGTTCCATCGTGATCTTCCTTGTGGCGCGGTCGTCCAGCTATGTAACTAACTGGATAGGTCAAGAGTGCACAGGCCGTCCAACGATGTCAATAACTGGATAGTTACTTGCTAGGGTGGTGACATGGCACGAGACTCCGCCGCGACCAAGGCCCGCCTGCTCGACGCCGCCTTCGCCGAGTTCGCCGCGTACGGCATCGCAGGCGCGCGGGTGGACCGTATCGCCGAGGCGGCAGGGGCGAACAAGCGACTGATCTACGTCTACTTCGGCAACAAGGAGCAACTGTTCGACGCCGTGATCGAACGGGCGCTCGCCATGGGCGCGGAAACGGTGCCCTTCGACGCCGACAACCTCCCCGACTACGCAGGACAGATCTTCGACCTCTTCGTCGCCAACCCCGACCTCGCGCGGCTGCTCTTCTGGAAACAGCTGGAACGCCCCGGCGCCACCGACCTGGAGGTCACCGCCTACCGTGCCAAGAACGCGGCCGTGGCGACGGCCCAGCAGCAGGGCCGCATCAACGCGGACCTCGATCCGGGCGACCTGCTCGCTCTCGTCCTGGCGCTGTCCCAGGCCTGGTTCACCGCCGCAGACGGCATGAGCCCAACCGGCACAAGCAGCTCTTGGACAACGCAACGACTGGCCCAGCACCGCACCGCCGTCGTCCACGCCGTACGGCGGATCACCACACCACACGGATAGACCCGGTCGCCACGCGCTTCCCTCGGGCGATCGAGGAGATCTTGCTCCAGGAACGCCGACGAGCATGCCTCTCAAGATCCACAGCCCTGGTGGGGCCGCTGGTCTCCGACACTCCGACGCGGCCCTCCAGGCGTTCTCGGTTCTCGCCGACATCTCCCGGTGTCCCGATCAAGAATCGATGCTGCAACTCACCGACATCCGCTCTCCTTTACCTATGCAGCCAGCGGCGGCGGCCACGTCGGCTGGCAGCTGGTGCGTGGCGCTTCGAGAGCCTGGGGGCTGCTGGAGGTGGTTCGGGGCGTCGGACCGTAGCGGTGCGCGTGGTCCTCGGGTAGTCCCGGTGTCCTGCTGACGAATGCTCTGCCCTCGAAGTCCGCGCGCGAGCTCACCCGTGTCGTCGGACGTTTGGGTATCGGCCCGGCCGGGCGGTGACCGGTCCGGTGAGGGCTGACGCCGGACGTGCCGAGGTCATGTCGATCTGGGCACGGGGGTCGACGGCTTGCGCGCCGGTGGTCCGGTGACCATCATCCGGCGTTGGCCGTGGATGGCCGCTCCGGTGGCGGGGTTGTGCGCCCCGGGCGCGGTCGGCAGACCGGGGGAGAGGTCTGTCGGCCGCGCCCGTCCACTGTCTGACCGGACTCCTTGTTGCCCCGATTCGCGGGGGGCAAACATCTCCGTCCCTGGCAGGCCTTCGAGCCTTACCACCTCCTCGACTTCGGTCATTGCGTTGATCACCTGTTGGAACTCCCCACGCTGGGAGTTCGACAGGCGATCCCGTCGGACCCCGCCGGATGCCGGCGAGCGGTGATCGTGCGGGTTCCGGGCCGGCGTCGAGAGGGACGAAGACCGCCCGGCCGCCCGCAGGCGCGCCCTGCGGGCGGCCGGGGTGTGCCGACGGAGCGCGGGGCCGGCGGCACAGGGGCAGCACGGGGCTGTCCACGCCCATTCCTCGACAGCGGTGCTCACCGCTGCTCCCTCCCGTCCTGGGGCCCTGTGCCCGCCACCGGCACATCACCACGAACACGCCGCCGTCGAGAAGAGACAGCGGGCCTCACCGGTACGCCCGCGCACCGAGTGCTCTGACGACCCGTGAGGTCACGCCTCCGGGAGCAGTCCGCGCCCTGGCGACCCGTCAGTGCCATGTGTAATGTCACACATCATGATGCGGACTTCTGAGATCGCCCGCCGTACGTCCACGAGCGCGATGACCGTCCTCAGCGTCGCCGTCGCCCTCGCCGCCCTCCTCGGCCCGAGCGCCGGCTCGGCCGCCGCCGAGACCGCCTGCCGAGCCGACACCACGGTGGCACCCGACCAGGAGCAGGCCCGGCTCTCCGACCCCCGGACCGCCGCGCTCGTCGACGGCGGCGGGTTCGGCGACTTCGTGCGCCGCTTCCCGGCCGCCCTGTGCACCGCCCGCACCGACTCCGAAGCGCAGCACCTGGCCCAGGACTGGGGGCAGGCGCTCTGGGGCTCGGCGGTCGACCGCGCGCAGGGCCGGCGCCCCGGCGGGACGCTGCCCGCGCAGGACGACCGGCCCCTGTACTGGACCCGGGTGGCGATGACGGCCCACCTCGCGCAGTGGCAGCCCGGCTTCACCGTCGACCGCGCCGCGCTGCGCCGCGGGTTCGAGGACGCGTCCCGCGGGCTGGTCGGCAACGACTTCCGTGGCACCCAGGGCGTGCGGCGCTACTTCGTGAGCGGCTTCGACCCGTTCGGCCTGGACACCGAGCTGCGGCGGGCCAACCCGTCGGGCTCGGCCGCCCTGCAGCTCGACGGCCGCCGGGTCACTCTGGCGGACGGCAGCCAGGCCGAGGTCCGTACGGTGGTCCTGCCGGTCCGGTACGGGGACTTCGACCAGGGGGTGCTGGACCGGGCCTTCGCCCCGCGGCTGACTGCCGGGCCGGGGGCGGCCGACCTGATCACCACGGTCAGCCAGGGCTACCCCGGTCTGTTCACCCTGGAGGCCTGGGCAGGCCGGGCCCGCTCCGCCGACCCCTACCCCGACAACCTCGACGCGCTCGGCGGCGGCAGCTACGACCACCCCGCCGACCCGCCCGCTCTGGCCGCCGGTCCCGAGTTCATCCCGACCAGCCTGCCGACCGCCGCCATGACCACCGTCCAGCAGCCGTACCCCGTCCTGCTCAACACCCAGGTCGCCGAGATCCCCGTCGGCGGCACGGAGCCGGTCTCCCGGGAGGACGGCCCGACGCCGGGCTCGCGCTCGGTCGAGGGAGGCGGAGGCGGGTACCTCTCCAACGAGGTCGCCTACCGCTCCAACCTGCTCCGGCTCGCCCTGGCACCCCACACGCCCGGCGGCCACCTGCACACACCTGTCCTGACCGGCCTGTCGGCCGACCCCGCGCAGCTGACCGGCCCCGACTTCGAGCACGCCGAAGCGCGTATCGCCGCAGAGGTGCTGGACATCCTGCGCCACACCACGACCTGACCGGGCGCCCCGCACGGATGGCGGCCCCGGGCGCCGTGGTGACGGGTGGTCCGTACGAAGGCGGGGCCGCGGTGGGGAGGGCCGTCCCTCTTCGGCGCGCTCGGCGGAGTGGTCGCCGGGGCGGCGGCTGCCGGGGTACAGCGTGGCGACCTGGCAGGCGGGGGCCCGGCCGACCCACCGATCGACGCCCCGGCGGGCCGGTGGGGGAGGCGTCAGAGGACGTCGTACACCAGGTGAGTCGCGGTCGAGGTGGGGAGGCAGCCGCGCTGGACCAGGGTGCGCGGTACCGCGCCGGTGAACAGCGGCGTTCCGGCGCCGAGGACGACGGGTGCCAGGTGCAGCGACAGCGTCTCGACCAGCCCGGCGTCGAGCGCCGAGCGGATCAGCGCGCCACCACCCATGAGGACGACATCGAGGTCCTTGCCGGTGCGCGCCGAGGCGGCCTCGGCGCGGCGGCGGGCAGTGCCGACGGCGTCGGCCACACCGGTGGTGACGAACGTCCAGTCGAGGGAGGTGAGGCGTACCGACTCCGGCGGTGAGCTCGTCACCACGACGAACGCCGCCCGGCCGGCCTCGCCCGCACCGTAGCCGACCTCGTCGTTCCAGCCGTTCGGGCCGTCGACCAGGTCGAAGAGCCGGCGGCCGAGGACGACCGCGCCCGAGCGGGCGGTCGCCTCGCGCAGGAGACGCCGGTCGTCGGGGTCGTCGGAGAACGCCCAGCTGTGCAGGGCGTCGCCTCCTGTGCCCATGCCGCTGTCCGGGCCCGGGTCGGGGCCGGTCACGAAGCCGTCGACGGAGACCGAGATGTCAGCGATGATCCGAGTCATGTCACGAAGATCCGATCCGCTGCCGAAGCTCATCATCCATCTCGCCATTGTGTGACGCGCGTCACTTCGCCGCCGAGGTGGCGCGCTCACCGCACGCCGACACCACGTCCCCGGCGAGGGCATCGGCGGCGACATCGGCGGCGACATCGGAGGCGGCGTCCGCGCGGCGCAGCAGGGGACGGGGACCGGGCCGGACCGATCAGGATTCGAGAAGCCCCGGGCGCCGGGCCGACCGTAGCGTGGCGGACATGGGAAACAACGAAACCACCGCGTCCACCGTGTCCCTCGCGTCCGTCACCCTGGAGGTGGCCGACACCGGGGACGCCCACCGCTTCTACACCGCCTTCGGCGTGGACCGGCACGTTCGTCTGCGGGAGTCCGGGGCGCCGTCCACCGGGTTCCGTGGCTTCGCGCTGGCGCTCACCGTGGCCGGGCCGGCCACCGTCGACGCCTTCCTCGCCGCCGCCGTGGGCGCCGGCGCCACCGTGATCAAGCCCGCGACGAAGTCCCTGTGGGGCTACGGGGGTTCCGTCCAGGCGCCGGACGGGACGGCCTGGAAGGTCGCGACCTCGGCGAAGAAGGACACCGGCCCGGCCACCCGCGAGATCGACGACGTCGTCCTGCTGCTCGGCGTCGAGAACGTCAAGGCCACCAGGGAGTTCTACGTGGGCCGTGGCCTGACCGTGGCCAGGAGCTTCGGCGGCAAGTACACCGAGTTCGCCCCGGGTGAGGCCGGCGCCGTCAAGCTGGCGCTGTACAAGCGCCGCGCCCTGGCCAAGGAGGTGGGCGTTCCCGTCGACGGCACCGGCTCGCACCGGATCGTCCTCGGCAGCACCGCGGGTTCCTTCGCCGACCCGGACGGGTTCGCCTGGGAGGCCGCGGTGCGGGCCGCCGCCGGCCCGTCCGCACGGTCCTGACCCGCGACCGACCTCCACCGGAAACGGTGTGAACAAGGCGGCAGCCTCCGGCGCAGTCCCGGTGTCCCGGCCGTGACGGTCCCCCTCCCGGACGCTCCGGCAGGGGGACCGCGGGCACCCGCGCCGCGCCGACGCGGCAGCAGGAGGCGTGCCGGGTCCGGCCGCGGGGCTCCTCGGCCCGGCGGACGCGCGCCCGTGCGCGGCGGTTACAGGGAGCGGGAGAGGCGGTCCGTCAGGAGCCGGGTGAAGCGGGCGGGGTCGGGCAGGTCGCCGCCCTCGGCGAGCAGGGCGCTGCCGTGGACGAGTTCGGCGGTGTCCGCGAGTGCCGGGTCGTCGGGCTTCGCCCGGTGGGCCTGGTGAAGGGCGGTGACGAGCGGGTGGCCGGGGTTGAGTTCGAGGATGCGCTTGACCGGCGGGAGCTCCTGGCCCATGGCCCGGTACATCTTCTCCAGGGTGGGGGTCAGGTCGTGGGCGTCGCCGACCAGGCACGCGGCGGAGGTGGTGAGCCGGGTGGACAGGCGGACCTGCTTGACGTGCTCGCCCAGGGTGGTCTGCAGCCACCCGAGGAGGTCGGCGAAGTCCTTTTCGCGCTGGGCCTTCTCGGCCTTCGCCTCGTCGCCGGCGTCGGCGTCGTCGTCGAGGTCGACCTGCCCCTTGGCGATGGACTGGAACCGGTGGCCGTCGAAGGCGGGGACCTGGTCGGTCCAGACCTCGTCGACGGGGTCGGTGAGGATCAGCACCTCGTAGCCCTTGGCGGCGAAGGCCTCCATGTGCGGGGAACTCTCCACCGTCTGACGGTTCTCGCCGGTCAGGTAGTAGATGGTGTCCTGGCCGTCCTTCATCCGCGCGACGTACTCGCGCAGCGTGGTCGCCTGCTCCGGGTCGTTCGTCGAGGCCGCGCGGACCAGCTCCAGCAGCGCGTCGGTGTTGTCGCGGTCCGCGATCAGGCCTTCCTTGATCACCCGGCCGAACTGCTCCCACAGCTCGGCGTAGGCGTCGGCCTTCGCGGTCTGCATGGTCTTCAGCGCGGCCAGGACCTTCTTGACGAGGCGCCGGCGGACGGCGGTGATCTGGCGGTCGTGCTGCAGGATCTCGCGGGAGACGTTCAGCGAGAGGTCGTGGGCGTCGACGACGCCCTTGACGAAGCGCAGGTAGTCCGGCATCAGCGCATCGCAGTCGTCCATGATGAACACGCGCTTGACGTACAGCTGCACGCCCCGCTTGGCGTCGCGGGAGAACAGGTCGAACGGGGCGTGTGCGGGGATGAACAGCAGCGCCTCGTACTCGAAGGTGCCCTCGGCGCGCATGTGGACGGTCTCGGCCGGGGGGCGCCAGTCGTGGCTGATCTGCTGGTAGAACTCGCTGTACTCGGCATCGGTCACCTCGCTGCGCGGGCGGGCCCACAGGGCCTTCATCGAGTTCAGCGTCTCCGGGCCGTCCGCGGCCGCGTCCCCGGCGTCCGTGTTCGCACCGGCGGGTTCGGCGGCCATCCGGATGGGCCAGCGGATGAAGTCCGAGTACTGCTTGACGATCTGGCGGATCTTCCGCGCGGCGAGGTAGTCGCCGAGCCCGTCCTCGGTGTCCGCGGGCTTGAGGTGCAGCGTGACGGAGGTGCCCACCGGCAGGCCGTCGGCCTGCGCGACGGTGTAGGTGCCCTCACCGTCGGACTCCCAGGTGGTGCCCTGCTCGGTGCCGGCGCGGCGGGTGCGCAGGGTGACCTTGTCGGCGACCATGAACGCCGAGTAGAAGCCGACGCCGAACTGCCCGATCAGGCTCTGCGCCGCCTCCGCGTCCTTGGCCTCCTTGATCTTGGCCAGCAGACCGGCGGTGCCGGACTTGGCGATGGTGCCGATGAGGTCGACGACGTCGTCCCGGGTCATGCCGATGCCGTTGTCCCGCACCGTCAGGGTGCGGGCCTCCTGGTCGACTTCCAGCGAGATGTGCAGGTCGGACGTGTCGACGGCGAGGCCGGTGTCGGTGAGGGATTCCAGGCGGAGCTTGTCGAGGGCGTCGGAGGCGTTGGAGATCAGCTCGCGCAGGAAGATGTCCTTGTTCGAGTAGATCGAGTGGATCACCAGCTGCAGCAGCTGGCGGGTCTCCGCCTGGAACTCCAGCGTCTCGGTCGGGCTGGCCACGGGTGGCGTCTCCTTCGGGTGTACGGACGGGAAAGGGTTCGGTTCGGTCCGGGCGACTGCCGGCCGGGTGTGTCGCGCGGCCGGACCCGGTCTTCGGATGCGGTCGAGGGCTGGTGGGACGGCGCGGGGCGGGTCCGCGGGTCAGGTTCCGACACGTCCCGTGCTCTGCGGGCCGCGGCCCGGCGGGCTCGCGGTCACCGGCCGGTGGAGGGTCTGCGCCGCTGCCGACCGCTGTCGGTGCGCAACTGCTCGGTCCGGGCAGTGAGTTCGTCGAGGCGGGCCGCGATCGTCGGGTGGTCCGCCGCCAGGAGGGGCCGGGTCTCGGCGAGCGGGGCGAGCAGGCGGGCGGGGTCGTGGTGGCCGAGGGCGTCCAGCAGGCGCCGTACGGCGGGTGCCGCCGAGTTGGCGAGGCCGTCCAGGGAGCTGATCTGTCCGGCGAGGCGGCGCAGGTCCGCGGCGTTGGCGCGGGCCCAGGTGATCACCGCGCGGTCGGCGGCGCGCCGGTCGCGCGCGGCCCGGACGCGCTGCTCGCCGGTGCTGCCCACCTCGGTGCCGGCGTCGCTGTCGGGGCGCATGCGCAGGTAGCGGCGCTCGGCGGCCTGGCGGCTGCGGACGCCCATCGGTTCGGCGAGGTCGGCCCAGGTGGCACCGGCGCCGCGGGCGGTCTCGATCAGGCCGGTCTCCCAGCCGGAGAGTTCCTCACGGAGGTGGCGCAGCATCAGGAGTGCGGACAGGGCCTGCTGCGGGTCGCTCCGGCGCGCGGTGTCCGCGGTGTCCGCAGGTGCGCGGCGGGCCGTGCGGGCGGCGGCGTCCATCGTGCCGAGCGCGGCGGCGGCGGCCAGGAACGAGTCCGGCCCGGTCCCGGCCGTGCCGGTGTCCCGCACCGTCATGCCGTCACCCTTTCGTTGACCTGACCCCTGTCACCGCATGGACGACATGTTCCGAGCGAGATGGTACAACGCCGTGTCGCGCCGCACCGGCCCCCGCCGCCCGATCCGCAGGGCGCCGCCCGGTCGGCCCGGGGCGGCCGGCGGCCACGGACCCGCAGCAACTTCCGAGAGTTCCCACGACGCCGGCCCGTCGCCGAGAACGGGGACAGCGGGGCCGCGACGACCGACGGCGGAGGCCGCCTGCGAGGGGGCTCAGACGCGGTCTTTCCCGTCAGGCAGGAGTCCGCGGAGTGAAGGCGGCAGGGGCGGCCGACTTCCGGGAGGGGGTGGTCTTCCCCGTGGCGGCGGCGCCGAATGGGCGTGCGCCGGCCCGTCCGGAGTTCAGTCGGCGGCGCCGCGGCATTCGGCCAGCAGCGTGTTCAGCCGTTCCACTTCGCGGTCCACCAGGACGTGCTTGTCGTCGACATAGGGGAGGTGGACCTTGCGGCCGTCGGTACGGAACGCGTAGGTGAGGAACGCCGGCGCGCCGCGGCCCGTGTGCGCGTTCGGGTTGGGAGCCTTGCCGAACTGCGTGATCTCGGCCCAGGGCAGCCGGCGGCGGCGAATCAACCCGCGGACGGTGATCCCGTCGGCGGTGACCAGTGTGCCGGCCCGGGCGACGCCGACGATCACCAGCAGGCAGAAGCCGATCACCAGCAGCGAGCCGATCGCCTTGGTGGACGACGCGAACTCCTTGTCGCTCCAGATCGGCAGCAGTGCCCCGAAGGACAGCAGCAGGATGGTGAGCGCGAGCCCCCCGACCCGCGTCGTCGCCACCCGGTACTCGTGAGGGACTCCCAGTCGACCGTCGCTCATCCCGCCCACCCCTCGATCCTCTTCGCCGGTCCGCCGTCATGGTCGACGGACGGTCGAACTCGCAGTATAGGAGCGGGAGTTGCTCACCGACAGGCCACCGCCGGGATGGCCGGCAGAACGGCCGGGGCACGGTCGTGCCGGTGGTGACCAACGACGACCTGCGCGAGCTGCTCTGCCTCCCGGCCGTCGCCGATCACCGCTCGCAGCGCAGCACCGAGGAACTGCTGCGCCACCCGTGGCAGATCGCGGTGCCGGCGGTCGCCGGCGTCGGCCCCCGAAGGACTTCCGGAGCCGACCACTCGGCCTGCTCAGCATTGGGGGACAGTGACCTGGTGTTCGCGGGCGGCTCGTTCCAGGTGGACGAGGGAGGTGTAGTCGCCGGCGACCAGGTGCTCGGCGGGCAACGGTTTGCGGCGTGCCAGGCGGGTGTGGATGCCGGGCAGGGCCCGGCCGTCGTTCGTGGCGGCCGGGGCGGTGGCCGGGCAATGGGGTGCGGCACGCACCGCGGGTTCCGATCCTGTCAGCGACCCGAGGCGGCTCCTCCCGTGGGGCCTGGTCCCGCGGTGCGCGGCGGCGAGCGCGGCACCGAGGCTTTGGACGCCGTCGCGCAGGAGAACGCCGAGCGGCGCCGTACGAAGACTGCGCCGGCGCACGGCTTCAGACAATCGGGCCACCGGCCGAGGACGAACGCACGGGCACTGGCCGACCGGCGAGACCGGACGGCCAACCGCCACCGGCTGAGGAGTCGGATCCACCGGATCTTGCCGTAGCGGGCTCGCGCGGCCCGACTTCGACGTGGGGCGTTCAGGGCCGGTCTGCGACACCTGCGAAAATGCGTGCGACGTAACCCAGCCCCCATCGCGTTAGAGAGGCATGGACCGCACAACCACGCCGGAATTCGAGGAGTTCGCCGCGGCACGGGGGCAACACCTGGTCAGGACCGCCTTCCTGCTGACCGGCGGCGACGCGCACCTCGCCGAGGACCTGACTCAGGAGACCCTCGGCAAGCTCTACGGGAAATGGCGCCGCGTGGCGCGCCTGGACAACCCAGGCGGCTACGCCCAGACCGTCCTGGTCAACACCTTCCTGTCGCACCGCCGGCGTCGCAGCAGCACCGAGCATGTGACCGACACCATCGCCGAGGCCCCGGTCACCGACCCGGACCCCTCCCTGCGCCTGACCCTGCTGCGGGCACTGGGTGAACTGCCCGCGCAGGACCGGGCCGTCCTCATCCTGCGCTTCTGGGAGGACCGCAGCGTCGAGGAGACCGCGCACGCCCTCCACCTGAGCGCCGGCGCCGTACGGTCGCGCAGCGCCCGTGCCCTGACACGGCTGCGCGCCGTGCTGGGCACGGAGCTGGACGACCTCGCCCGCTCCTGAACGACCGCGCCCACACCCACGAACGAGATGAGGAGTAACGGCATGTCCCTTGACGAGGAGTTCGCGGACCTTCTGCGCGACGCGGCCGACCTGGCACCCGTTCCGCCGGCGGCCGATCTTGCCGGCGGCGCCCGCAGGCACCACCGGCGGCGCCGGCGCCGCCAGGCGGTACTGGCCGGTGCCGGGGTCGTCACCGCGGCCGCCGTCGTCGTTCTGGCCGTACCGCTGCCCGGCACCGGCGGCACCGACGCCGCGGCGCCCGCCGGGGGGTGGCCCGAGCAGATCACCGCCCGGTTCATGGCCGACACCCTCACCTCCGTCCTGCCGCCCGGCCAGGTCGGCGCGGCCGGCGGCTACGGCGTCGGTGACGGGCCCGTCCCCGACCTCCCGCCGTCCGCGCACCTGCTCTATGACGACGGCAGCGGAGCCGGCATGGTGACCCTGTCCACCGGCCGCGTCGCCCTGCCGATCACCGACGCCACCTGGGGCACCCAGTGCGCCGACCCGGTCGAGACACCGAGCGAGGGCTGCGAGCGCACCGTCCTGCCGGGCGGGGGCATCGTGGTGGTCGACAAGCTGGCCCCCGACGCGCAGGCCCAGGTCCGCAAGTGGCAGGCGACCTACACCGGCACCGACGGACGCCAGGTAAGCATCTGGGAGGTCAACTCCGCCAGCTTCGGGCCCCCGCTGACCCGCGCCACCCCGCCGCTGACCAGCGCACAGCTCGTCGCGGCCGTCACCAGCAGCGCCTGGGACCCGGTCTTCGCCAAGCCCGCCCCGGGCACGGCGCCAGACAGGGCCGACACCGCTGCTCCCGCGCCCGCGCAGATCCTCGCCACCGCCACCACCCTGCTGCCGTCCGGCACCCGCACGGACACCGGCGCCGAACAACACACCCCTGGGCAGGCTCACCTCGCGCTCACCCTGGACGGGCGCACCAGCATGCTCGCCGTCCACGTGCAGCCGCGCCCGAGCGACAATGCCGCAGTGGCCCGCGAACGCGATGCGTTCGAGAAGGACACGTCGGGCACGCTCACGCACACCCCGGACGGGTCCAGCGTGCTGGTGCGGGAGACAGGCGCGACCAAGACCGGCGGGGGTCCGACGCTGCGGTGGAGCGTGGAGGTGCTGCACCCCGACGGCACCAAGGTCCTCACGTCCGAGTGGAACGGCGCCAGCGAGGCTCAGGCACTGCCGGGTATCCCGGCACTGACGGTCGACCAGCTCAAGACGATCGCCACCGCCCCAGCCTGGCGGCACTGAGCCGCCCGCAAGTCGCGTGACGGAAAGGCGTTCCTGACGTGCGGAGCACGACCGTGTCGTCCGGCCTGAATCCGACGTGCACCGGAAGCGCCGGGCGTCGGGGCGGATGGGATCGGCGAACCGGGCCACCCGGAAGCAGTGAAGATGACCGGGGAGCGCGTGATCGCACGGGGAATCAGTGTCCGCGGGCCCAGGGGGCCGGTATTCGAGAACGTCGACGTGGACGTGCCGGCCCGGG
>NZ_JBEOUW010000072.1:0-25129 GCF_040303045.1 Kitasatospora sp. NPDC096140 | reverse complement strand
GGGGGCGGAAGCCTGCGGCTTAAGCAGGGCCTGGCGGCCCTGCGGCGGTGCTGACGCACCGCCAGGTGCGGGGGTGCCGCCTGGCGGCGTCACCGTGGGTAGTTTTGCCCGAGGCTGCGCCTCGGGGCCCGGCTGCGCCGGGCGGGGTGGCTGGGGCTGATTCGCCTGCGGCGAATTGGTGGGTGTGGGGCGGCCCCTGGCGGGGCCTCAGGTTTGGTGTGGTTGGCACGGGCCTGCGGCCCGCCATGAGGGGCCGTTGACGATGTGGCGCGAATTGCCGGTGAAAGGCTCTCCCCTGACGGGGAGGCGGGTATCCGGCGTGAGGCCCGTTGACGATATGGCGTGAATTCCCCGGGACAGCACTAAACCCCGGGCCGGGGGCGCCCCTGGCGGGGCGTCGGGGCTGCGCCCCGGCGACGTCGCGGCGGTCGGTGCCGGCGCGGTGCGGGTGCCGCAGTCGCCGGGGCGCAGCACGGCACTGAGGCCGGACAGGGCCGGGGAGCGCCTCCGGACGGCTGCGCCGGGCGGGACGGTCACCACCGCCCCGGCGGGCCCGGAAGGGGCGCAGCGCGGGCCCTGGAAACGCGCTGGGGTGTCACCGGCAGAACCGCACCGGGCTGCCACCGGCACGGCCCCTTGCCGGGCACGCGGGACCGTCTCCGGAAAAATGCCGTTCCGGGGCGCTTCGAATCCGGGCACAGGCGCGGTTGATTACGGGTCGGCGAACCCCGCACCGTGAACTTCCCGAGCAGGCACGAGTTCCCGTCCTCGGAACTCCCTGATACGACACCAGAACCGGGCCTTCCACCGGTCCGGAACTCCTCACCCCTAACAGCACAAATCCCGCCCACAATAACCGGCCACGCGTCGGTGAACCTATCTCAGCCACCACACCACCAGAAACACGGTCACAACACCACACAGAACAGGGCGCAGCACAGGGCCACCACGGGAGCGCAGCACCGTCCGAGAATTCGAGGAAATGGGTGCGGGCCTTCGGCGAGGGGGTCGGGGCCTGGCGGCCCCTTGGCGGGGGTTGGGGGTGTCGCCTGCGGCGTCACCGTGGGGTAGGGGTGGGGTCGCCTGCGGCTCCCCGCGGGGGTGGTGAGCGGGCCGGCGCGGTGCGCGCCGAGGACGACGGCCAGGCCGTCGAGGACGTCGGCCGGGAGGCGGCGACGGCGGGCAGGACGGCCGGGCCGGGGCGGCACCGGAGCGCCGGGGCGGCGGGGCCCGGGCCGGGGCGCCGAGGTCACCGAGCGGGCCGGGTAGCGGGGCAGCACTGCGGGACGGTGTCCCAACGTCCCAGGCCACGGGCAAGGCACTGCCACCTGGGGAACCGGGGTGGGACAGTCCCACCCCACCCCCGGGGGCAAGGACACCACCAGCAAGCGCAGCAAGGCCGGCCGGGCGGGGGCTGGACGGCGGCGAGCGGGACGGGCAGGGGGCCAGGGGCGCCGCGGTGCCGACGCGCGGGAGCGGGCCGGGCGGCCAGGACGACGAGCGGAGACGGCGCGAGCCCCGGCTGCGCCGGGCCAAAGCAGCGCGACGGACCGCGCGGAGCGGCGGGCGCGCAGGGACGGCGCGGCGCAGCGGGCAGGGACGGCGCGGCGGAACGAGCGGGCGGGGGCCCCGGCTGCGCCGGACCAAAGCAGCGCGACGGACCGGGCAGCGCAAGCGCCGAGGAAGGGGACCCGGGCGGCCCGGGAAATACCACCGGAATAGCAGGCAAAAAAACACCCCGAAAACACCCCTGAATTCCCGTGACCATTCCCCGGACCCGGAACCACCCCACACGGGGCCTACGCGGGGTGCGACGAACACGGAACGTGAACAACACCAGGCAGCAGCCACCACCCCCACACCACCCCCGAACACCACTCAGGACCGACCACCGGACCACCCAACCGACCAAAACACCCCCGAAACACCACCAGGTCACACCCGGGCGCCGGGCAGCGACCCGAGCGACCCAGGCAGCAGGCAGCCGACCCGGATGCACTCCGGCCGATTCCGGCCGCAGGATGGGGTAGTGGGCATCCTCACCGGTGGTCACCAGGCCACCAGGCCGTCGGCCGGACCGCCAGTCCGCTCAGCGCGCCGTTCGGGCGGCTCATCCCGGCCGGAGCAGGTCGGCGGCTTGGCGGAATCGGTGTCGTCGCGCTTCGGGGCCGGGGATGATGGACAACGGCCAACGCGCAACCCGGGGACGGCGGATGACGCAGGAAAGCACAGACGGGCAGGCGGGCGTGCCAAGGCAGCGGCGAGCTCGCCCGGCTGGTCCCAGTAGCCCCGGGGCTCGTTCTGATGCTCCGTCTCGGGACTCTGGCGGGTTCCACACCCGCAACCGGGTCGACGGCAGCACCGTGAACGGGAATCTGATCCAGGCCACGACCGTGCACATCCACCCCCAGCCCGCCGCGGGCGGCCACGAGACCGCGGAACGCGGCCGGCCCGGCAAGCCGATCAGGCAGTGGGACCCGCTCGATCTTGAGGTCCACCCGGCCGGGACCGACCGGGGCAGCGCGCAGCGGGCCGGCACCCCTGGTGCGTTGCCCGGGTACGTCCCCCGCGCGCATGACCGCGAGCTTGGTACGGAGGTGGCCGAAGCCGCCGGGGGCCGCAGCCGGATGGTCGTGCTGGTCGGCTCGTCGTCGACCGGCAAGACCCGTGCGTGCTGGGAGGCCGTCCGGCCGCTCGCCGAGGACGGCTGGACGCTGTGGCACCCGTTCGACCCCACTCGGGCTGAAGCCGCGCTCGCGGACCTCGAACGGGTGGGTCCGCACACCGTGGTGTGGCTGAACGAGGCCCAGCACTACCTCGGTGATGTCCGGTACGGGGAGCGCATCGCCGCCGCGCTCCACGGCCTGCTGACCGACCCCGCCCGGGGCCCGGTACTGATTCTGGGCACGCTGTGGCGGGAGTACGCCGACGAGTACGCCAAGCTCCCCGACCCGGGTGCTCCGGATCCCCACAGCAGGGTCCGCGAGCTGCTGGCCGGCCGCATCGTGGACGTCCCCGAGACGTTCGACCGCGACGCGCTCGACGCCGCCGCAGCCCTGGCCGCGCGCGGCGACGCGCTGTTGGCCGACGCACTCACCCGTGCCGCCGCCCACGGCCGGGTGGCACAGGACCTCGCCGGTGCCCCCGAACTCCTGCGCCGCTACCGGCACGGTAGCCCTGCGGCCCGGGCTCTGCTGGAAGCCGCGATGGACGCCCGCCGCCTGGGCGTCGGCCTCCACCTCCCCCAGGCCTTCCTCACCGAAGCCGCCACCGACTACCTCACCGACCACGACTGGGACCAGCTCACCGACAACTGGGCCGAAGCCGCCTACGCCGACCTCGCCCACCCCGTCCACGGCAAACAGGCCCCCCTGCGCCGTGCCAACGCTCGCCCCGCTCGCCACCAGCCAGGCAGCCCAGGAACCGCGCCTGCGCACGGCCCGGCTGCGGAGTCGGCGTTCCGCCTCGCTGACTACCTTGAGCAACATGGCCACCGCTACCGCGAACGGCTGTGCCCGCCCGCCTCCTTCTGGCACGCCGCCCACAGCCATCTCACCGAACTCGGTGATCTGGAGGTTCTCGCCCATGCCGCCGCGGACCGGCGCCGCTTCCGCATCGCCTACGGGCTGTTCCAGCGAGCGGAGGAACTCGGCAGCGATGTCAGACTCCACCTGGCCGACGTTCACTTCGAGATCGGAGATCTGCGGGGAGCCGAACAGCTGTATCGCGAGGCGGTAGCGGACGGCCAGCACGCCGCCCTCGACCTCCTGGGCAACGTGCAGGAAGAGCTCGGGGATATCGCTGGCGCCGAACAGACGTACCTCGCTGCCGTCGAAGCGGGCATCGAGCACGCCGATTTCGCCTTGGCTTTCTTCTGGGAAGGCGTCGGAAACCTAGAGGGTGCGGAGCGCATCTTCCAAGCCAAGCTGGACGGCGGCCATCTGTACTCCGCGTTCCACCTGGCGCGGCTTCGGGCGGCCTCGGGCGATCCGGCAGGAGCCGAACAGATATACCGGGACACGCTTGGCCACATCGGCCCGCGCGCGCAGGTTGATCTCGGCATTCTCCGAAACGCGGCCGGAGACACGGAAGGCGCCGCACAAGCCTTCCGCGACGCCGCCGCCGCAGGCGACGAGGCCGCCGCGATTTACCTCTCTGAGCTCAACCAATCACCCCGGAATCTGCAGACTGTCGAGCGGGAGTTCCTCAACGCTGCCGGCACCGACCCCTCCCTGCTGAACGAGCTGGCAGCACTGCACACCGCAGCAGGCGACGCCACGGGCGCAGCAGAGCTGTACCTGAACGCCGCCAACGCCGGCAAACTTCTCACCACCACCCCGTGGCGCTACGGACTGGAACCGGACGGCACCCCCTCGCCACCCTGGACACCCTGATCAAGAGGTACGGGGCAGGCAGCAGCGGGCCCAAGTCCTTTGCCGTGCAGACCTGTTCGTGCCCTGGCGCTCAAAGCACCCCGGACTCGACTGCCCGGGCCAGGATGTGCTCTGCCTCAGCCGCCGTCAGACGTAGGCAGGAAGAGCTTCTCTGCCCGAAACAGCGGACCGTGCATTCATATCCGCTGTCGGCGACCTCGGTGACCGACACGCACATGTGCATCGGCACATCGCATCCCTGAAGACCGCGTTCGAGGTGAAGGTGGCGGCGCAGTGCGGCGAGTCTGTGGTGGGGTGGCAGGGTGCGGTGGGTACGGCAGCCGTTGCAGTTCAGGAGGTGCTGCACGCTGCCGTTGCGGGCGAGGAACTCCTTGCCTTGGCCTTCCATGGTGTTGCAGCTGCCGCACAGGGGCCCGCGGATCAGGCCGTGCTCGTGGCAGTGGTCCCAGGCGGCTGCGGGTCGGGCCGGTTCGCAGATCGCGCACAGGAAGTCCTCGGCCCGCGGTCCGCGTTCTCGTACGCCCGCGTAGGGGGTTCCCGCCAGTTCCTGCCGGTAACGGCGCAGGCCCGCGGCGGCGCAGGCGGGGCAGAGCACCTTCCAGCCGTTGGTGGTGGATGTGTGCCAGGTCGAGTCCGTGCTGTGCGCGCCGCAGGTGCCACAGACGCGGCTGTCAGCGGCCAGTGCGGTCTCGGCCTCCTCCCACTGGTCGAGGACGAGCGTGAGGGTGCGGGGGATCAGCCACGTGTCGTGCGACCAGACCAGCGTGGGCACAGGAAGCACGCAGGCGATGGAGTGGTTGGCACAGCGCTGGAGCAGAGCTTCGGGGGTCAGGCCGCAGGGAAGTGCCCACCCCTCGGAGCGTCGCTGGCAGAAAGATGTCCCGCACGGGCAGCCGTTCTCCATCCGCGTATCGAAGCCCGCGTGGTCGGTCCAGTTACGGATCTGTTCTCTCCAGCCCGTGCGAACAGGTGCCGTCGGCTTGGGCTTGCCGGGACCGTGCGGTCGTGGGTCGACGAGGTCGTCAGGATCCCAGGGCAGCGCGGCGATCGTGCGCCCGGCCGCGCGGACCTCGGATTCGTCGAACTGCCACCGGTTGGCGAGCTTGTGGGCCCGCACCGGTACATGCCCGAAGAAGACGAAATCGTGCTCGGCGAATCGCTTGCGCCGGAACTGCTCGGGCACCATCGGGACCAGGCAGCCACGCATCTCCTCGGCCAGGCACTGCACGGCCAGCTTTTGACTGATCACCCGGCCAGCCTGCCACCCGGCTCTGACAATGGGGCCCAGTGGTCGGTTCAGGCGTGGTGGCACAGCCGTGGAGCTCTGTTGGGCGAGCCGTCGCAGCTGCGGGTCGTCTTCCGTCGTTCGTCAGTGGGGTTGCGGCGGGATGGCCGTCTGCCAGGCTCCGAGGGCATCGAGCAGCGCGGTCTGTTGGACGGTGTGTGCGCCGGTGGCGGCGAGGCGGTTCTGCTTGCGTAGCCAGGATCCGGGGCGGAAGTGGGGGTCGTTCACGTGGCCGGTGCGGTTGACCGGGCCGATGAGGCTGCCGCCTTCGGCGAGGTAGGCGGTGAGGCGGCGGTAGGAGCGGTTCCAGTCTGGCTCCAGCTGCCAGAGCGAGTCGAGGGTGTCCAGGGCGTGGTGCTGGTGGTCGGTCAGGCTGGCGGCCTTGCGCTGGCGGCGCATCCAGGCGCCGATGGCGTAGCCGTCCAGCGTTTCCTTGGCGGGGATGGCGAGGTGGCCGGTGCGGGCCGCCCAGGCGCGGGCGTAGGCGTGGCCGCGTTCCCAGGCGCCTGCATTCTTCGACCAGATCATGTCGAGTGCGTCGAGTTCGGTGATGCGGGCGGGGGCGAGTTCGCCACGGCTCTTGAGGTGGCGTTGCCGGACGATCCAGGCCATCAGGGCGCCGTCATGGTCGGGGTCGGTGGGGTCCATGTGGTGGTGCTGGGCGTGGAAGGCGGCTGCTGCGGTGTACATGCGTTCCCACTCGCGCCAGCGCGTGCCCTCTTCTTGGAGCCGGCGGCGCCGGTGGGCCGTGCCGGCCACGTGTGGGGGCACGTCGGGGACGTCGACGAAGGCCGTCCAGTCGGGGCCGTCCGGCAGTGCCGCGGGGAAGGCGTAGCGGGCTGGGCGCTTGGCGGGGTGGGGGTGTTGGGGTGGGCGCAGTCGGCAGTGTTCGGCGTTCTGCAGCAGGGGTGCCAGGGCGTGTTCGGGCGGGGCGAGGAGGCGGGTGCCGGCGGTGGTGAGGTTCAGGTACTGGGTGGCGGTGTCCAGCAAGGGACGGGCCCAGGGCGGGAGTTCGTAGGTGGCGCAGCGGGCGGGGGTTCGGCCGTGGCGCGGGGCGTGGAGGGTGAGGGTGGCTTGTCCGTGGTGGTAGTCGGCCGGGGTGGCGGTCGCGAGGTGGTGGAAGGGCGCTCCGGTGACGAGGGCGGTGGCGAGGGCTGCGGCGTGTTGGGGGTGGGCGAGACGGTGGATGCGCTCGGTGGCTTCGTTGAGGAGGCGGTCGGGCGGCGGCAGTGGCAGGCGGTCGCTGCTGGCGGGGGCCGGGGAGCAGGTGCAGAGGGGTTCGGGGATGTCCGACAGGGCGAGGCGGGCCAGGGCCGGGATGGTCAGCCAGCCGAGGCTGGAGGCGCGCGGGATGGGCGGCAGCGGCGCGCTCGGCTGGGGGCCGGGCAGGGCGTGCGGGGGCAGGCCGGTGGTGGTCGTGTGCGCGGTCGCGTGCAGGGCCGCGGTGAGGGCGGGTGGAGTGGTTCGGTGGCAGACGACGGTCAGGTGGATGCCGGTGCGCTGCTGCAGGTCCAGCAGGAGGCGCCAGGTTGTCGGGGCGAGGAGGTGGGCCCGCAGGACGGTCAAGTGCCGGACGGAGGCGGTGAGGATCCAGGCTGTCGCGGCCGCCCACAGCCGGCCGGGGGCTCTGCTCCAGGGGCCGGGTGGCGTGTAGGGCTTGCCGAGGGCGGCGAGGAGGTCGAGGGCGAGGTCGTCGGCGCGGGTGGTGCCCGGGGTCGGGTGCACGGTGACGCGGCCGGCAGCGGGGTCGTGAGCGGCCAGCGCCGCCCTGGTGCAGGCCGCGTCGTCGCTCGGGTCGAGAGCCAGGGTGATACCGGGCACCGGGCGCGGGTTCACGTCTTGATGCCGATGCGGGCGTAGACCTGGCACAGCAGCTGTTCGTCGATGTGGCTGCGGCCCTGGGCGGCCAGGCCGTCGGTGGCGAGTTTGGTGATGCGGGCCCATTCGCGGAAATTGCCGTGCGCGGCCTGTTTGTCGACCAGGGCGATCAGATCGGGGTCGACGCCGTCCCACAGCGGGTGGAAGGCAGGGATGGTGGCCAGGACCTCGGGCAGGGTGAGCGGGTGAGCCTGCTGCCAGATGTATACGCGGGAGGCGAGCATCGGCTCGCGGCGCAGCACCTTGGCGCAGTCGTCGCCGCCGGCGAAGACGACGGCGATGTCGGTTGCGGGGTCGTCCCACAGGTATCGCCAGTACTCGAAGCACTCCCTGGACATCCACTGGGCCTCGTCGCAGACCAGGACGTGGAAGCCGCGGGCCAGGGCGTCTTTGAGGACGGCGTCGAACTCGATCGGGCGTGCGGGAGGCTCGCCGGGCAGTCCCAGGGCGCGGAAGAGCTCGTGGCGGATGTCGCGTGGGGTGGGGCGGGCCCGGAAGGCGATCCGGTAGGAGTTGTGCGGTGCGAGCAGGCGCAGCGAGGCGTTCACTGACAGGGACTTGCCGTTGCCGGCCGCGCCCGTGATGCACATCATCGCGCGGGCCTCCAGGGTGGCGGCGATGTTGTCCCGGGCGGTGCGCAGCGCCTCGGTGGCGACCGTGCAGGCGCCTTCCAGGTGCAGGTAGTGATCGGCGCGCTCCGGCGGCAGCATGCCGGGACGAACAGCGGGTGCGGTGGTCACGGCGGGCTCCTACAGGGCTCAAGAGAGGGGAACGGACCGGCAGGCGGGGCCGGCGGTCCGAGAGGGGCTATGGCCCGGCCGGCCGGGCCGAAGCGGTCGGCGGGGCTTGAACCGGCCGTTGGCGGAAACGGGTTGCGACTGCGGTGTGTGCGGGCTGCGGCCGTGCGGTGCGGTTCAGGCCGGCGCTGCTGGGGCCGCTGGGTCGCCGTCAGCGCGCTCGGGCCCGGCGGGTGCGGTGGTGCGGGGCAGGACCCATCCGTCCGGGACCGGGGCGTGCGGGAGCAGACCGGGCAGGGCCAGCGCCTGGAGGTCCCGGCCGTCGGCGGCCGCGAGCTCGGCGTCAGCCTCGGCTGCGGTCAGGGTGCCGAGCGGCCGCGGCGGGGCCGGGGTGGTCGCGGCGGCGAACCGCCGGCGGCGCAGCTTCTCCGCGGCCTTCAGGTCCGCACGCAGCCGGCGGGCGGCGGCGGTACGGGCCGCTCGCAGAGCACGGACCTGTTCCGGGCTCGCCTGCTCCGCGAGATGAGCGGCGCCGAGGTGGTGGCCGGTGGACGCGTCGAAGACCTCGATCTCGCCGTCGTGGTGCGGAAGGTGGCGCAGGCGGACTTTCGTGCCGGTGTGGCCGACCATCCACGGGGCGACGTAGGGGCGGCCTCGCCAAGAGATGCCGTTCGTGGTGATCGTGCGGGTGCGGCCGTCGTCCTCCAGGGCGAAGAACGCCAGGTGCTCGGGTGGGACGTCGCGCAGCGGCGTCGGGTCCGCGTTCCACGCTTCGGTGGGGGTGCGGCCGCCCAGGCCGGACGGGTGGTGCTCGGTGTTCCACCAGCGCACCCACTCCAGGAGCAGCGCGACGAACGCGGCGAACGTCAGCGGTGGCGCGTCCGGATCGGCGAGCCTGCCTCCGGTGAGCCTTTGGCGGTGGGTGTAGCGCGGGAGGGAGACGAGGAACATCTCCTCCACTGCGTCGTTCAGCGCCTCGACCGTGCCCTTCAAGTGCGGGCTGTAGGCCGGCAGGTCGTGCACAGGGACGGCGAACGCACCAAGCGCGGCGGTCACCGTGGTGCACAAGAACTCCTTGCCCCGGTCGACGCGTACCAGGGCGGGCAGGCCGCCCACGGGTCCGAACGGTTCGGTGCGGGTGATCGAGGTACGCAGCGCGGCCAGCACCGCGTCCCTGGACGGGGCGTGCGGCGTCACCGCCACCCCGGTGATCATCTTGGTCGCGCAGTCGATGAACCAGGTGATCCACGGACACGCCAGCTCGCCCTCGACATCGACCTGCACCGGCACGTGCTTGTGATCGCCCTCCCAGCACGCGTTCCTCCAGGCTGCGGGCCGTTTCCCGAACACGTCATGCGCCCGCCGGGCCGCCTCCCCGCCTCGCAGACCCGCCCGCTCCCCCACCGACAGATCCCTGCGCACCGCCCGTTGCAGAGCCGACAGCGACAGCACCGGCGTTGCATCAGGGTCATCCGCTGCACGCGACAGCAGTTCACGGTGGACAGCCGAGACATTGCCTCCCCAGAGAGCCAGCAGGCGCCGGATTTCCGGGGTGACGGTCAGTTGCGCGCGGGGGCGCGGCGAGTACCGGCCTTCCTTACGTGCTGCGGCGATCCAGTACCACACCGCCCGCACAGTCACCCCGACAGACAAGGCGACAAGACGCACATGAGCCGTGGTCAGCTCGCCCCGGCCGTCCAGATCCATCAACCGGGCCACCACGGCTTCCCGGTCCGGCACCGGCCCGAGCGAATCAGGAACTACCACCACACCCCCAAACTGCTGAAGGGCACGAGTCCGCTGACCTCGGCGGACTCGCTGTCGGCAGCAGGCTGTCCCCCAACGCCTGGACACATCCCGACACGCCGCACGACAGCACACGATCGAAGGGAACCTCCGCCGCCGATGTTTCACCGGACGCCGAACCTCGGAGCCGTCACCCCAGCATCGACCTGGGCTTCGGCCCGGAACGTTCACCGGCCAACTCGGCACACGATGCCGGATAGACCAAAGACGCCCGGACACGCAACCATGCCCCGGTGAGCGTCATCATCAAGTACTTCGCTGCACCAACCCACGAGGCCGCAGCCACGGTCGTCGGACCCGGCCCTGACGGGATCTTCGAATCACGGACATGGGGCAACTTCGATCCCGAGGAGGCCATGATCGTGTGGGAGAGTCTCCTGACCGACCGGAGCTTCGACAACCTCCTCGATGATGGCGAGCCCGAAACCGTCGCCGACCCCGATGACGGCCAGGGGCCCGTCATCCTCGCCGCCTCCCGCACGCTCCAGGCAGCCCTCGCCGACACTGATCATTCCCAGCTCCTCCAGACCAGCCGGCTCTGGGTGGAGCAACAGGCATCGGAAGGCGCCACGATCGACCAGGACACTGCCAAGGCAATCCTGGAGTCCCTCGCCCAGCTGGCGCGCAGCATCGAACACGGCGACCGCCTGTACTGCTGGACCACCTGACAACCCGCGCCTGCCCGGCACAGGCAGCAGAACCACGTGCCGACCCCGTGATAACGACCGGCGTCGGCCTTTCACCGCGCTACAGCGGAACGCTTCACCACGGTCCCGGCCCCACCGTTCACCACACCCCACCCCGAAACAGCCCGTCACCAGCCACAACACATCACACCGAGCTGGTGAGCAACCACGCCGAGCCCAGTGAAAGCCAAACGCCGATCATTAGCGGCAGTGCCGGCGCGGCGCGGGTGTCGCAGTCGCCGGGGCGCAGCACGGCACCGGGGCGGGACAGGGGCGCCCCCGGACGGCTGCGCCGGGCGGGACGGTCACCACCGCCCCGGCGGGCCCGGGAGAGGCGCAGCGCGGGCCCTGGAAACGCGCTGGGGTGTCACCGGGAGAACCGCACCGGGATGTCACCGGCACGGCCCCTTGCCGGGCATACGAGACCGCCTCCCGGAATCCCTCACCGGAGCGCGCCGAATACGGGCACAGCCCCCGATTGACTGCGGGTCGGCGAACCTCGCACCGTGAACTGTCGGAGCAGGCCCAATTTTACCCGCCCCCAAACTCCCTGATACGACACCAGAACCGGCCCTTCCACCGGTCCGGAACTCCTCAACCCGAACACCACCAATCCCGCCCCCAATAACCGGCCACGCGTCGGTGA
Organism: Kitasatospora sp. NPDC096140; assembly: GCF_040303045.1. Classification (NCBI taxonomy): domain Bacteria; kingdom Bacillati; phylum Actinomycetota; class Actinomycetes; order Kitasatosporales; family Streptomycetaceae; genus Kitasatospora; species Kitasatospora sp. NPDC096140. Next base: position 13,697 of record NZ_JBEOUW010000072.1, on the reverse strand, counting down.
ACCTTCCTCATCCACCACACCACCGGAAAACACGGTCACAGCACCGCACAGAACAGGGCGCAGCGTCGGGTGCAGCGCTGCCCATGAACTAGGCGCAGCACCGTCCGGGAATTCCGGAGAAAGGGGCGGGCCTTCGGTGGGGGGTCGCCTGCGGCTCCCCTGGGAGGTGGTGGGTTCGGGGTGGTGGAGGCGGGCCTGCGGCGGGGGCGGGATGTGGGCAAGGGCTGTGCCGGGGGCGGGCCCGGCTGCGCCGGGGCGGTGCCGGGCCTTCGGCGAGGGGTGGTGGTGTCGTGCTGTCGCGATGCGGGGGCGAGAGGCGGGATCGGGGGCATCCGTGCTGGGAAACGACGCGACAGCACCCCCGGGGCCGACAGGGAGCGCGACAGGCACCGCCCGGCCGGGGGCCGGGGCCCGCGGCCCCCGGGAGGGGCCGGGGCGGGGAGTGCCGGCGCGGTGCGCGCCGAGGACGGCGGCCAGGCCGTCGAGGACGTCGGCCGGGAGGCGGCGACGGCGGGCAGGACGGCCGGGCCGGGGCGGCACCGGAGCGCCGGGCGGCGGGGCCCGGGCCGGGGCGGGGCGCCGAGGTCACCGAGCGGGCCGGCTGGCGGGGCAGCACGGCGGGGCGGTGTCCCAACGTCCCAGGCCACGGGTGAGGCACTGTCACCTGGGGAAACAGGGTGGGACAGTCCCAGCCCCTCTGCCCTGTCCCACCCCCGGGCACGGCGAGCAGAACCGAACGGCGGCACCGACGCCCGGGGCAGGGAGGGGCGGGTCGGCCGGGCGGGCGACGAGCGGGGCAGGCGGGCGCGGGGCGGGGCGGCCAGGACGACGAGGGTGTCGGCGCGGGCCCCGGCTGCGCCGGGCCAAAGCGGCGCAGCCGGGCCAGGCGGGCACGTCGAGAACGGACAGCGCCGGGGCGGGGCGGCGGGCGGGCAGGGACGGCGCGGCGGAATGAGCGGACGGGGCCCCGGCTGCGCCGGGCTAAATCAGCGCGACGGACCGGGCGGCACGAGCGCCAAGCAGGGGACCGGGAGGGCGGCGGGCGGGCACGTCGAGAACGGACGGCGCAAGCGCCGAGGACGGGCCCGGGAGACCCGGGAAATACCACCGGAATAGCAGGCGAAAAAACACCCCAAAAACACTCCAGAATTCCCGTAGCCATTCCCCGGGCCCGGAACCCACCCCACACGGGGCCTACGCGGGGTGCGACGAACACGGAACGTGAACAGAACCAGGCAACGACCCCGCCCGGCCAGACCGCCCCGGACACCACCCCGGGACCGACCAGCGGACCACCCAACCGACCAAAACACCCCCGAAACACCATCAGGTCACACCCCTGGCGGGCTGGGCAGCGACCCGAGCGACCCAGACGGCAGGCAGGCACCCCGGATGCGCTCCGGCCGATTCCGGCCGCAGGGTGGGGTAGTGGGCATCCTCGTCGTCATCGAGCACCCGGATCAGGCGGACCAGATGGTCGCGCACGCGGCCGGCACCGACCCGGACGCACCCGGCGACCCGCTGCCGACGACGGCCTGCGGCCTTGACACCACCGGCATGATCATGAACCCGTACCAGCCGCCCGGACCCGGCTCACGCTGGTACCCGCCCTACCTCCTCCCGCACGTGTGCCCCCGCTGCGACCAGGCCGTACAACGGACACGATGAGCCCGACGGGGCACCCGCACGGCTCGATGGTGCCCCACCCCCGCCGCCCGCGGCGAGGCCCGCGGCCCGCCCCTGCCAGTCCGCCTTGTCATCCCCGGGCCACCGGAACCCAAGCGACACCAACCCGCACACCCCCGCCACGCGAGCGGCCGGCACCAGCCGGACACGAGGAAGCAAGGCCCAGCGCAGCGCCCGACCACACCGACCAACGCCCCAACCCACCCACCACAACCACAACCAGGCAGAGGCCCAGGAAGGTAAGTCGGCACGGTGAGTTTCCCTCCATCCCCTGGCTGGCCTGCGGAATCGGCCCTCGACCGGCCGGGGCGGCCGGAGACCGAACCGAACCACGGACCGAACCCGCCCCGGACCCCCGAACCGAACCACGAGCCGAACCCCCGGCCGAACAGCCCGGGCCCTTGAAGCGCTGACAACCAGTCGACGGGATGGGCGGCGTCACGTCCGGCGGTGGCGTCCGGTGGGCCGGGCCGGGCCGCCGGGCAGGGGCAGGTCGACGACCGCGGGCACGTCGACCAGGGCGGCGACATCGCTCGTGATCGTGCCGCAGACCGGACACGCACCCGGCGCCGCCGACACCCCCGGCCCGGCCAGCACCCGGAACATCAGCAACGTCCGCGCGCACTCCACACAACCGAGCGGCCCCGCGCCCAGCTCCGGGCGCACCTCCACCCGGCCGAACCCGAACTCATCCATGCCCGGGTTCAACGACGCACCACCTTGCTGAACACGGGGCCACACGACCGTCCCCGGCGGCCCGGCCGGGGACCACGAAGGCCGCGAGGCCGCCGGGCAGGGCCCGCCAGCCAGCGCCGCAGGCCACCCCGACCCGGCAGCGCACCACCACCCCACCCCCACCACCAGGAGGACAGGGGCGCGTAGAGAGGGATGTCGGCTTTTCCCGCCACCTTGGTGGGCCCTGTGAGCTGCACAGATGCCACCCCGCGCCCGGGCCGGGGGTGCCGGCATCAGGAGCCGCATCAGGAGTCACAGCAGGAACTGCACCGGGAGCTGCATCAGGAGGCCAGAGAAGGGCCCTTCCCCGGCCTCCCGGGGCCGGACCGCAATCCTGGGGGCCGGACGGCGCGTCAGGGCACGATGGCCGCCGTCAGGGGCCGCCCGTGGGGCATCGGTCAGCCAAGGGGGACGGTGCCGGATCCGGTCGGCGTCGACAGTCCGGCCGGGCCGGGGAGGCCTGGCGGAGGATCACCGCGGTCCGGCCCGACCGGGCCCCGGGGGCGTCCGATGTTCGCCGGACGCTCACCAACCATCACGGCCCCGCAGGGCACAGACCCCTGCCAGCCGGACCGTCAGCTCGACGATGCGCTTGGCCTGCTCTTTCTCCTTCGCGCGCAGCCGCGCGAGCTCCTCGCGCTCGGACTCCTCCACCGGCCCCGTCCCGGCCTCCGAGGCCTTGCGGGCGGCGTGCACCCAGTTCTGGAGTGTGGCCTCGCGCACTCCCAGGTCCCGGGCCACCTGCGCGGCCGGCTTCCCGGTCTCCAGCACGATCCGCACGGCCCCTCACGGAACTCGGCGTCGTACGTGCGTCGCTTCCCCACCCTCAACTCCTTGTCGGGTCACGACTCCACGCTACGAGGGGAAGCACACGTGCCGTCTACGATGTTCCCGTCATGATCGTATTGAAGGTGCTCGGCCCGTTCCGGGTCGAGGTCGACGGCCGCACGGTCGATACCGGCGGCCGGCTCGCCCGCATGGTCCTGGTCCAACTGCTGCTCGCCCGCGGGGCGGTCGTGCCCACGGAACGGATCATCGAACGGTTGTGGCCCGAGCGCGTCCCCTCCAGCGCACAGACCTCGCTCCACGCCTACATCGCCCGTCTGCGGCGCGTCCTCGAACCGGACCGGGCACCACGCACACCCGCACGGCTGCTGGTCAGCGCCCCCTACGGCTACGCCCTCGCCGTCGGGCAGGACGCGGTGGACGCCTGGGTGTTCGAGGACCGGGTCGCGGCCTGCTCGGCGGCGGAACTGCCCGCCCACGCCGCCGCCGAAGGCCTCGCCGACGCACTCGCCTCGTGGGGCGGACAGCCGTACGCCGAGTTCTCGGACGAACCGTGGACCGCCGGCGAACGCGCCAGGTTGGAGGAGGTGTACCGCACCGCCCGCGAACGCCTCGCGGCCGCACGGCTGGGCTGCGGCCAGGCCGCCCAGGCCCTCGCCGACGCCGGCACGCTGACCCGGGAACAGCCGCTGCACGAGGAGGGCTGGCGGCTGCTTGCCCTGGCCCTGTGGGCCCGCGACCGCCAGGGCGACGCGCTGGCCGCGCTGCGCCGGGCCCGGCACGTCCTCGGCGAGGAACTCGGCGTCGAGCCCGGGCCCGCACTGCTGGAACTGGAGCAGGCCCTGCTGCACAAGCGCCTGGACGTCCTCCACCGCGCGACCGGCACACCCGCCGCGCCGGGCACCGCCCTCGCGCCGACACGGGGCACGGTCGCCACCGTCGGGAGCCGCAGCGGGACCGGGAGCCGGAACGGGGGCCGGAACGGGGGCCGGACGCCGACGGTCCTGACGGCCGACCGGCTGCTCGGCCGCGACGACGAACTCGCCGAGCTCGCCGCCGCGGCCGACCGGGCCCGGGCCGGCCGCGCGCAGGTCGTCCTGGTCTCCGGCGAGGCCGGCATCGGCAAATCCAGCCTCCTGGAGGCCGCCGTCCGTCAACTGCCCGAACAGGGCTGGCTGGTCGGCACCGGACACTGCCCGGAGACCGAGGGCGCCCCGCCCGGCCGGGCCTGGTTCGACATGCTGCCCACCCTGGCACAGGCCGCACCACCCGGCCCCTACGCCGATGAGCTCGCCCCGCTGCTGGCCCCCGGCACCGCGAGCGACACCGGACAACCGGACGGCAGCCCCGCCCGGCGCTTCCGACTGCACAAGGCACTGCTCGGCTGGCTCCGCGAGACGGCCCTGCGCCGCCCCCTGGCGATCGTGCTGGACGACCTGCACCGCGGTGACCAGGAGAGCATCGAGCTCTACCTGCTCTGCGCCGAGCAACTGCGCGACGTCCCGCTGCTCCTGGTGGGCTCCTACCGCACCGGCGAGGGCGACCTGACCGGCGCCCTGGCACGCCTGGCCGCCTGGTCGCCGCTCCGGCTCGCCCTCTGCGGACTGTCCGACGCCCAGGCCGTCGAACTGCTGCGCCGCGGCGCAGCCGGCATGAGCGACCACGCCGCCGTGGCCCTGGCCGAACGCGCCGGCGGAAACCCCTTCTACCTGCGCGAGAGCTCGTTCCTGATGGCCGGTGAGGGCGAGCAGCAGGCATTGGCCCGCGTCCCGCAGGGCGTCCAGGACGTGCTGCGGCGACGCCTCGCCCTGCTCGCCCCGACCGTCACCGCCGGGCTGCGGCTGGCGGCCGTCGCCGGACGCGAGGCCGCGGTGGCCCTGCTCGTCCACGCGGCGGACAGCGACGCCGACCAACTCCTCGACGCCCTGGACGCCGGCGTCACCGCCGGACTGCTCACCGAACCGCGCCCGGGCACCGTCCGCTTCACCCACGCCCTCGTGCGGGACTCCCTGGAGGGCGACCTCACCCGCCTGCGGCTGGCCCGGATGCACTCCCGCCTCGGCAGGTCCCTGATCGCCCTCGGCTCCGACGACGTCGCCGCCACCGCCCATCACCTCCTGCGGGCGGCCGCGGTCGTGACCGCCGACGCCGCCCCCGCCCTTCACCACGCCCGGCTCGCCTGCGAACAGGCCGTGCGCCGCTACGCCCCCCAGAACGCCGAAGCCCTCCTGAACGCGGCCCTCGGCCTGCTCACCGACCACCCCGCCGCCTTCGCCGACCAGGACGCCACCCTGCTGCGGGTCGCACTGCTGGGCCAGCTGGTGGACTGCCGGATCCGGATGGGCGCCGTCGTACCCGCCCGCGAGGCACAGCTGCAGGCCATCGGCGTGGCCCGCGCGGAAGGCCGCAACGACCTGCTGACCGCCGCCTACACGGCATGGACCGAACCGACGCCCTGGCGCGTGCGCGCCTACGCCGCATTCGACCCCGAGGCCGTCGAGGAACTCGGCAAGCTCCTGGAGAACCCGGGCCTGGCCGACCGGCAGCGGTGCCTGCTCCTCGACCAGCTGGCCGACGCGCTCGACGACGCCGACCCCCGTGCCGTGGCCGTGTCCCGCCAGGCCGTCGAACTCGCCCGGACGGTGGGCGAGCCCCGACTGCGCGGCCTGACGCTCTCCTCGCTGCTGCGCCGCGTCGACTGCGAACTGGAGCCCGCCGCCTACCTGGAGCTCCACCGGGAACTCGCCGAGGTGGCCGCCGCCCAGGACAGCCCCGAGTACTCCTGGATGACGAGCTACATCGCCGCCCGGATCGCCGCCGGCCGCAACGACCCGGCGGAGATGGAGCGGTGCCTCGTCCGCGCGGACGAGATCGCCCGCACGTACGAGCTCCAGGGCGCGTTCGCGGTGGCCAGGCTGCGCGGCGCCATGGTCGCCATGGCCCAGGGCCGCTTCGACGACGCCGAACAGGCCCTCGGGTCGGCGGTGGCGGAGCTGCGCGCACGGGGAGCGGTGGACCTCAGCTCTCTGGCGGCCCTGGCCATCGGGTGCATCCGGCTGCAGCAGGGCCGGCTGGACGAGGTGCTGGCGATGGTCCTCGCGGTGTGGGAGCAGTACCAGCCGCTCAACGAAGCCATGACCGCTCTAGCGCTGCTGGCCGCGGGCCGTACCGAGGACGCCCGGGACGCCTTCGGCCGCCGGGTGCCGCTCCGACGCGACTTCGCCTACTCCGTCCTGGCCGGGCTGCGCGGCCGGGCCGCCATCGCCCTGGACGACCGGGCGGCCGCCGACGAGGTGTACCGGGACCTGCTGCCCCTGCGGGCTCTGGCGGGCGGCGCGAGCAGCCTGAGCATCGTCTTTCGGCCCGTCGCGCAGAGCCTGGGCGACCTCGCCCGGTTCCTGGACCGCCCCGAACAGGCCTGCCAGCACTACCTCGAAGCCGCGCAGGTGGCGGCCGCCTGGGACTCCCCCCACTGGGCGGACGCCGCGCGGGCAGGCCTGGACGCGCTGCCGCCGGCGTCCGCGTAGCGGCGCCCTGCCCGCGTCGGTCGGTGCTCGGCCCGGCCGACGTGGCGGAGAGGACGGCGCTCGGCCGGCACGGGGAGGTGACGGCCCGGCCGGTGCGGGACGGCGCGGTCAGCCCGGGACGGGCTCGGCCAGTTCCGCCATGAACGCCGCCGCCAGGTCGAGGAACTCCCCGGGCGAATCCGTCGTCAACTGGAGGTCCACCAGCACCTCGTCGTTCCCCGCCCGGCACATCACCCTCAGGTGGTCGCAGATCTGGCGCACCGTCCCGCGCTCGTGGACCTCCGAGGGATCCGCCTCCGCCGCCGTGACCTCGGGGTTCACCCGGAACACCCGGCGCAGCCCCGCCGGGTCCCGCCCCGCCCGCTCGGCGGCCTCCACTGCGACCGCCCAGAGACCCTCGAAGTACGGCAGCGGCATCGAGGCCGCGAGCCAGCCGTCCGCGCGCCGGCCGACCCGCTCCAGCGCGGGCGGGGTGAAGCCGCCCAGCAGGATCGGCGGCCTCGGCCCCTGCACGGGCTTGGGCAGGACGGTCGACTCGGGGACGGTCCACAGCCGGCCGGTGTGGACCACCGTTTCGGACCGCCACACCGCCTCCAGGACGTCGAGGGTCTCCTCCAGCCGTGCGCCGCGCTCCTTCCAGGGCACACCGGCGGCCTCGTACTCCTCACGCATCCAGCCCAGCCCGAGGCCCACGTCCAGACGCCCGCGGCTGATCAGGTCGAGGGTCGTCAGCGCCCGGGCGAGCACGAGGGGCGGCTGCCACAGCGCGTTGAGCGTGCTGCTGCCCAGCCGCACCCGCTCCGTCGCCGTGGCCGCCACACTCAGGGCGAGCAGCGGGTCGAGGTGGGTGCCGTACCGGACGGGCATCGGCTTCCCGCCGGCGTAGCCGTCGGGAGGGGTGAGCGGGGCCAGGAGCCGGTCGGCCACCCAGAGACTGTGGCAGCCCAGCGCCTCCAGCGCCGCGCACATCGCGGCACTGCGGCCGGGATCGGCGAACGGGCCGAACTGGGGGACGGAGAATCCGATGCGCATCGGTGGGAGTTCCTCGATCGGTACGGTGAGGGCGGGCACCCGGTGACGGGCACCCGCAGGAGGGCTTCGGGGAGGGACGGTCGCCGGGCGACGGAACGTCAGGCGCCGGTGCGCCGGCCGCGGATCCGGTCGGTCTCACGGCGGTACTGCCGCTGCCCCAGCAGCCTCCACAGCACCCGGGCCGGAAGGGGCAGCCGGCCGAGGAACTCCCGGCGCTCCTCGGGCGAACTGTCCTCCAGGATCGCGCCCAGCGCGATCATCAGCCGGTCCCGGGGCGTCTCGGCCAGACCCCGCTCACCCACCGCGTGCCACTGCCGCTCGTTCACGTGGAGCGCGACCAGCGGCATCACCTCCCGCTCCTCCTCGTCGAGGTGGGCGCACAGCTGCCGGTGGTGCCGGCGCAGCGCCTCGACGAGCTCGTCCCGGTCCTCGCGCAGGGCCTGCACCTGCCACCGGTCCATGACCGCCTGGACCGCGGTGATCCCCTCGTCCAGCTCGCGGTGCTGCGCCTCCATCTCCAGGACCTGCTCGGCGTCGAGGTCCAGGTGGGGCAGCAGTACGGGCCAGAGCACCTCGTCCTCACCGGTGTGGTGGGCGTGCAGGCCGACGGCGTACTGCCGCCAGTGCTCGGCGAGGATCCGGGACCGGGCGGTGTCGCCGGGCTGCGCGTCCTGGACGAGTTCGGCCAGCAGGCGCGACTCGCGGCGGAACACCTGGTGGATCATCGCCATCTCGCGGGTATAGGGGTGGACGGGGGAGAGGGACGTGTTGCTCGAAGTCATGACCCCCAGTCTTCGGATCACGGTTGCAGGGCACTTGCACCCGACTTGCCCTGGAGGGCCAAGGTCGCCCGTCCGGTCCCGGGCTCGGGTGGTGACACGGTCAGGACGAGGGGGCTCCCGGGGGTGCGAGGAGGTCTGGGTCGACGTCGAGGGGGGCGAGGAGGTCCCTGAGCACGCGCCGCGAGCTGAAGTCGCCGTCGGTGTTCGCGAAGGTGGCGATCTCGGCGGCCAGCCGGCACGCCACGCCGGGCAGCAGGGCTCGCGCGGTCGCCGCGTTCGCCGCTTCGTCCTCGGACCCGAAGTAGGGGTGGAAGGGCAGCGAGTTGGCGAGGTCGTCCTCGAGCATCGACGCATACGCCTCCTCGTCGAAGGTCCAGCGCGAGGATCAGGCTGCGCAGCAGGGTGGACTTGCCGGTCTGCGGAGCGCCGGCGACGCCGATGTGACCGTCGGCGCCGGAGAGGTCAGCCATCAGCAGGTCGCGCAGCTGCTCGAAGGGGCGGTCCACCATGCCGAGCGGCACCCGCAGTGCGCCGCGCAGCCGAGGGTCGGCGGTGCCGAGGCCGCGCTCGGGGTCGGGCACGACGCCGAGCAGCAGTTGGTCCAGGCTGGGCGGGGTGGCCAGCGGGGGCAGCCAGACCTGGCGGGCCGGCGGGCCGGCGTCCTCCAGGCGAGCGACCAGGGCCTCCGACAGGCTCTCCGCACTGTCCTCGGTGGTGGCCGGATCGGCGGGCCGCTCGCGCAACGCCTGCTCGGCGAGGGAGACCAGGGCGGCTCCTCCTCGGCGCGGGCGGAGGAGAGCGGTCCGCGCTGCTCCAGGCCAAGGCGGTGACCTCGCGGGCGGGCCGCTCGGTGAGGACCTGCGTCAGACTCCGCATTCCCGCCCTGGCCGACCTGGCCTACACCGGCGCCGGCGGAACGTTCGCCGTCCCGGCCAGACGCAGGCCAGGCAAGGAGCTCACCGCGGGCCAGAGATCGCTGAACCGGGCCCACGCCCGGTTCCGGTACCCGGTCGAACGAGGCGTGGCGACACTCAAACGGTGGCGGATCTTCCGCCATGCCCGCTGCAGCCCGAACTGGCTTACGTCAGCGGCCAAGGCCGTCCTCACCCTGGAGCTGCAACGCTGAAAGAGCTCAGTCGATACGTACTACCAGTGCACAGAAGCCCGGCAGGAGGGAAAGTCGAGTAGCTGGACGATCAGCACCAGGAGCTCAGGCCGACGTCAGGAACAGCGCCACCCGGCAGCGCCCGGCACCGCGCTCACCACCCGACGGCCCTGACAGCAGGCCGCTGCACCGCCGGGCTCGACACCGCCGCGCTCACCCCTCCGTCCATGTCCGGCAGCAGCAGACGTGCCTCACGCGGACCCATTCCCGTGGACGTAGCCACCTTCGAGGACCTTGACGAAGACGTCCTCGCCGAGACCGCCGCCGAGGCCCGCGTCTTCGGCACCGATCCGGCCCACGCCGTCGACGAGCTGGTGCGCGGCCTGTACGGGCGGCTGGCCCACTGGCAGCACGCGATCGGCGAACTCGGCCGCCGGCTCACCACCGCCGCGCAGGACCGGCCACTGCCCGAGTGGGCCGCCGACACCGGCCGCACCAAGGACGTCCGCTGGCGCCGGGCCCGTCGGACGCTGTTGGAGGCCGTCGCCCGTCACCACCACGGCGCCCTTCCAGCCGGACCTCTGGAGGACCGGCCGTGGTGATCACCGGTGCCCGCCGACTGCTTCGCCGTCACCGAGGAGGAGCAGGGTGGGGCACTGGTCTACCGCTGGATTCTCAAGCCGGGCTGCACCGTGCCGCCGGGGCAGCACGTCTTCGCCGGCCAGTACAACCACGCCACGGGTTTGCGCGATCCGAAGGGCGACACCTACCGGGTGGACGCCCAGGACTCCGCCGCCGCGGTACGGGGCGGCTTCGTTCTCTCGCACTGACACCGTCCGCCATCGAGGGAACTGCGGTTGCCGGAAAAGAATTTTGCGCGGGCGCGGCAACCTATCGCCTCGCGGCGGCAACTGAGGGGTGATCGGTCCCGCGCTCCTGCGGGCCGCTGCTCCCTAAGGACGAGCCGTTGCCAGACCAGAACCGCCCCTCCCACCGCCGCCGGCCGGCGACCCGCCGGGTGCTCGCCACCGCCGGCGCCCTCGCCGTCGTAGGCGCCGCCGTTCCACTGATCGCCCAGGCCGCCATGCCCGCGAAGGCCCGCACGCTGACGGTGGCCTCCGACGGCGGCAAGTACCGCACCGTGCAGGCCGCGGTGGACGCCGCACGCCCCGGCGACCGGATCCGGATAGCCAAAGGCACCTACCGCGAGGTGGTCCACGTACCGGTGGACAAGACCGGAATGACCATCACCGGCGCCACCGGCAACCCCGCCGACGTGGTCATCAGCTACGGCAACTCGGCCGGCAGTGCCAAGCCCGGCGGCGGCCAGCTCGGTACCGAGGGCAGCGCCACGGCCACGTTCGCCGCCGCGGGACTGACGGTCGAGAACCTGACCGTCGTGAACTCCTTCGACCGGGCGGCCGCACACCCCGGCACCCCGACCCAGGCCGTCGCCGTAGCCGCCGAAGGAGACCGCCAGGTCTTCCGCAACGACCGCATCATCGGCCACCAGGACACCCTGCTCACCTGGTCACCGAACGCCACCGCGCAGACCCGCCAGTACTTCGTCGGCGACTACGTCGAGGGCGACGTCGACATGATCTTCGGCAACGCCACCGCCGTCCTCGACCACGCCACCATCCAGGCCGACGACGACGGCGCCCCCGCCGGCGGCCTCAACGGCTTCCTCACCGCTGCCAACACCGACGCCTCGCACAAGTACGGCCTGCTGATCACCGACAGCACGGTGCGCTCCACCGCGAAGGACAGCACCTACTACCTCGGCAGGCCCTGGCACCCGACCGACTCGTCCGTCGCCCAGGTCGTCATCCGCAACACGGTGCTCCCAGCCGCGATCAAGAGCACCACCCCCTGGACCGACATGAGCGGCTTCTCCTGGCGCTCCGCGCGCCTGAGCTCGTACGGCAACACCGGTCCGGGCGCCGGAGCGGGAGCCGAGACGGGCGGCGACAGCCCGCAGCTCAGCGCCGAGCAGGCCGCCGCCCTCACCGCCCGCGCCTACCTCGCCGGAAGCGACGGCTGGAACCCAGTCGGCCACGCCCCCTCGACCGGCTCCGGCTCCCCGGTTCCCGCCGGTATGGCCACCGGCGACACCCGGCACGTCACCGAGCCGGTCCCGCCCACCACCACCTGCGCCGCCGTGCCCGCCACCCTGACCATGACCGCCCGGACCACGCACGCCTCGTCCGAGACCACCCCGCCCGACACCGCCCGGATCCAGAAGGCCCTGGACGGCTGCGCCCAGACCGGCCAGAACACCGTCGCCGTCCGCCTCCGAGCCGGCGACGGCGCCCACACCGCATTCCTCACCGGCCCACTGACCATCCACCAGGGCGAAGTGCTGCTGCTGGACAGCGGTGTCACCCTGTACGGCTCGCGCAACCCCGCCGACTACCAGCAGTCCGGAAAGCCCAAGTGCGGCACCCTCGCCTCCTCCAGCGGCGGCTGCAAGCCGCTGATCCACGTCGAGGGCGCCAACGCCGGCATCGAGGCCATCCGCGCCGCCGACGGCAGCCAGGGCCGGATCGACGGCCGCGGCGACCAGACCATCCTGAACACGGGCACCAGCTGGTGGCAGCTCGCCACCGACGCCCAGAAGGCCGGTTCGAACCAGAACAACCCCCGCCTGATCCAGGCGGACAACTCCGACAACTTCACGCTCTACCACGTCGACCTGCTCAACTCGGCAAACTTCCACGTGGTCTACAACGGCGGCAACGGCTTCACCGCCTGGGGCGTGCGCATCAAGACCCCCGCCACCGCCCGCAACACCGACGGCATCGACCCGGCCGGCGCCACCAACGTCACCATCACCGACTCCTTCATCATGGACGGCGACGACGGCATCGCCATCAAGGGCGGCAACAAGGCCAGCAGCAACATCACCGTCAGCGGCAACCACTTCTACGGCACCCACGGCATCTCGATCGGCAGCGAGACCAGCAGCGGCGTGACCAACGTGCTCTTCCGCGACAACACCCTCACCGGCACCGACGCGCTCGGCAACACCAGCGGCTCCAGCGCCGGCATCCGGATCAAGAGCTCTCCCGCCAACGGCGGCAAGGTCAGTGACATCGGCTACCTGAACACCTGCCTCGACGCCGTGCGCGCCCCGCTCGTCTTCGACACCCACTACTCGGGCGGCAGCGGCTCCAACACCCCCTGGTTCACCGGCATCACCGTGGACGGCGTCACCGCCACTCACTCTCCCAGCGGCGCCAAGTCCACCCTCGTCGGACTCGACCCGGCCCACCCGCTCCAGGTGACCCTGGAACACCTCAACCTCGACGTCACCACGGCAACCGCCGCCAACGCCCACATCAGCGCGGCCGACACCAACCTCCACCCGTCCGGCTCCGGTGTCACCGTGACGCCCACCAACAACCCGGGCACGGCCCCCACCTGCACCTTCCCCGCCTTCCCCACCTTCTGATCCCCTCGACGACCGGGCCATCCGCCCGCTCGACCGAGGCGTTCCCCCAAAGGCCGGACAGCCCGCCGGATCCGGAGGATCCGGCGGGCTGTCCGCGCGCCCACGCGCGAAGCACAGCGAGGCGAAGCGAACACCATCCCGGGTACTCTCATGCGTCACGGCATGGGACCGCCAAGGTCGTCAAGCCGCGACCACTCGGCGCTCGCGGCCCAGGAAGGTTGCCAGGAGTAGGCACCCCGGCCGGGATCGTCGGCTCTCGGCCGCTGTGGCCCTGACGAGACCATTTCCGCCGTCGCGACCGAGCTGAGGGCCGACTACCGCCTTATCACCACTGCCATGGTGAGCGGCGATCACGAGTGACGGGCAAGCAGGGAGCTTCACACCGGCCCGGGGCAGCGCGGATCCCGGCCGTGGACGGGCCAGCAGGTCGAGGCGGCGGCCTGGGAATGTGTGTGCGCCCGGCCCCTGGAGGGGCCGGGCGGTGTGTGTGGGGAGGATCGGGTCAGGACGTGGCGACCGCGCCGCCGGGGATCTCGGCCCAGGTGCTCCACCGGCCGACGTTGTAGTCGGCGTCGATGGTGTAGACGTGG
>NZ_JBEOUW010000071.1:5919-28758 GCF_040303045.1 Kitasatospora sp. NPDC096140 | reverse complement strand
ATCGGCACGTCGGGTTCAACGACCGGCACCCCGCCGGGACACCGGTCGCATCACCACATCATCCGAACTCGTTATGTGCGAAGTCCGGGGCTAGCGTGACCGCCATGTCCACCACCCCTGCTCCCGCCCCCACCCAGCCCGCCGGACACCCCGGGCGGCCGCTGCGGATCGCCACCGTCCAGACCCAGGCCGTGGCCGGCGACATATCCGCCAACGCCGAGCAGGCCGCCGCGCTGATCCGCGAGGCGGCCGGTGCCGGCGCCCGCCTGGTGCTGTTCACCGAGAAGTTCCTCTCCGGGTACGAGCCCGAGCTGATCCGCGCCGACCCGCTCAAGTACACCGTCCAGAACGGCGACCCGCGCCTCGCACCGATCGCCGAGGCGTGCCGCGAGACGGGGACCGTCGCCGTGGTCGGCGCCGCCGTGCAGGACGGTGCCGACCTGCGGATCTCCGCCCTCGTCCTCGGCTCGGACGGCGGCTTCGTCACCCGCTACGACAAGCAGTACCTGTTCAAGAGCGAACGCGACCTCTACCGCCCCGGGAGGGCCGGCTGCACCCTGGAGCTGGACGGCTGGCGACTCGGGCTCGGCATCTGCTACGACTCCGGCTTCCCCGAGCACGCCCGTGCCGCCGTGCTCGACGGCTGCCACGCCTACCTGGTCGGCGCACTGTTCAGCAGGGGCCACGGCCACCACGAGTCCCGCACGTGGTTCCCCGCCCGCGCACTCGACAACACCCTCTACACGGTGCTCGCCAACCACATCGGCCGGACCGGCCCCTGGCACACCTGCGGCGGCAGCGCGGTGTGGGGCCCGGACGGCCGCCTGATCGCCGAGGCGAGCGAGGACCGGCGCGAGGTCGTCGTCGTCGACCTGGACCCCGCCGTCCTGCGCACCACCCGCGAGAACGAGACCCTGCTCGCCGACCTCGCCCTCGCCGCCGGACAGCCGGCCGCGCCGCGCACCCACGTCACCCTGGCCTGACCCGGCGAGCGCCCCGACCGACGTCCGGCCCGGCCCGACCCGCCGGGGCCGGGCCGCGGCGGCGGCCCCGGGGAGCCCGCTCGGGCGGTCCGCGGGCCGGGAAGTCAACGTCCCGGCTCCGGAGTTCACCCCCGCCCGATCGGTCGGCCCGCCCGACGGGACCCGCCCTCGGCCCACGCCGCTGCCACCGCCAAGATCCGGCCGCCCCGGCGGACGGGGAGGACGGCCGCGGCGAGGCCGGTCAGGACGGTCAGGACGGTCAGGACGGTCAGGGCCAGGGCGAGCAGGACCGCCTGGGGTCTGCTCCATGATCACTCCGTGGACGGACCACCGGCCCCGGCGGCTCCTCCCCGAGGGGTACGGCGCCCCTGGGACCGGTCCGCCGGCGAAGCACCGGGCCGGAAACGGCGCAGGCCCCCGCCCGGAGTGGGCGGGGGCCTGCGACTGCGTTCTGTGCTGTGCCCCAGACAGGAATCGAACCTGCGACACCGGCTTTAGGAGAGCCGTGCTCTATCCCCTGAGCTACTGAGGCGTGGCCCGGTTGTGGCGAGGCCGTTCACAGCGTACCGGATCGGGGGTGGGGAGCGGGGTGGCGGACGGGTCACGGGTGGGGTGCGGGTGCCGACGAGGCGTCAGCCCGGGTCAAGTAGCCTGCCGGGAAGTGCCTGATCCGCCGGGGCACCCCGCGCGAAGGAGACGAAGGACCCGATGAGACCTGCTGTGCGCCCGGTCGGCCGACTGCTGGGGCCGGTGTGGTTGTGGCCCGCGCTGGTGATGCTGGCCGTGGGGGCGTACCGGTTGGGCACCCCGGACCTGTGGCGGGACGAGATCGCGACCTCGACGGTGGCCACCCGCTCGCTGGGCGACATGCTGCGGCTGCTCCAGCACATCGACGCCAGCAACGGCGCCTACTACCTGCTGATGCACGGCTGGACCGCGGTCTTCGGCGACTCGGCGGTGGCACTGCGGATTCCGTCCGTGCTGGCCATGGCGGGCGCCGCGGCGTTCGTGGCGCTCACCGCCCGGCGGCTGTTCGGCGGGCGGGTCGCGGCGATCGGGGCCGGCCTGCTGTTCGCGGTGCCGCCGCTGGTCTCCCGCTACGCCCAGGAGGCGCGCTCGTACGCGCTGGTGACCTGTGCGATCGCGGCCGCGACCTACTTCCTGCTGCGGGCCCTGGAGCGGCCGACCTGGCGGCGCTGGGCGCCGTACTGCGCGGCCATGGCGCTGGCGGGTGCGGGACACCTGGTGTCGTTCAGCACGGTGGCCGGGCAGGCCGCCCTGGTCGGACTGCACCTGTGGCGCACCCGGGAGGCGACGGACCGGCGGCTGCTGTGGCAGTACCCGCTGGCGGTCGTGGTGGCCGCGCTGCCGGTGCTGCCGGTGGTGCTGCTGGGCAGCCGCCAGTCGGACCGGCAGCTGGGCTGGATCGCCACGCCGTCGCTGCGCGGCCTGGCCCGCTTCGGCGAGTCCCTGTTCGGCTCGCACCTGGTGTTCTACGCCTTCGTGCTGCTGGCCGTCCCGGCGCTGGCCCTGCCGGGTCGGCGGCTGCAGGCCTGGCAGGCGCTGCTGCTCGCCGAGCTGCCGGTGGTGAGCGTCTGGCTGGTGTCCCGCCTCGGGGAGACCTCGTACTTCATCGACCGGTACCTGCTGTTCACGGTGCCCGCGTGGGCGGTGCTGGCCGGGGGCGGGGTCGGTGCGGCCTACGGTGCGGTGGCGGCCCTGGTCCGACGCGGTCCGGCGCCCCGCAGGGCCGTGGCGGTGGCCGGGGTGGTGGCGGCGGGCATGCTCGCCGTACCGGCCGTGGCGGCGCTGCCCAGGCAGCCCGCGATCCGGTACGTGGGCTCGCACACCGGCTCGGAGGAGCCGTTCCGGGTGGCCGCCCGGACGATCGCCGTCGGCTACCACTCCGGGGACGGGATGGCGGCCCCGTTGGGCAACCAGTCCTGGGCGATGGTCTGGCCGGGCGTCAGCCACTACCTGCCGTCGGACGTCCACCCGTACCCGGTGTTCGTCGCGCAGAGCGCCGACGACGCGGAGGACCTGTCGCCGGTCGCCTGCACGAAGCCGGAGGACTGCCTGGGCTCGGTGTCCCGGATCTGGCTGCTGGTCCTCGGTGACACCGCGGACCCGCTGGGCGCCATGCCGACGGACCAGGCGCAGCTGCTCCGCACGCAGTACGGCGACCCGGACCAGGTCACGCCGCTCGGCGGGTTCACGCTCGCGCTGCTCGACCGCGACACGTAGGCGCGGGTGGGAGGGCGCAGGGCGCGGGCCACGGGCCACGAACGCCGAAGGGGAGCCGGTACGGACCGGCTCCCCTTCGGCGTTTCTCCGTCGGCTCGGCGTCGCGGCGTCGCGGCGGCTCAGTGGCCCAGCCGCTCGGCCGCTCGGCGACGTCAGTGCCTCACAGCATGCGCAGCAGGCGGGACTGGATGGACGGCGGGTTGAGGTCCGACTGGAGGGCCACCGGGACCTCCACCTTGTTGTCGCCGGTACCCACCTGCAGCGTGCCGACCTCCTTGCCGGCCTGCTCGCTGTGGCCGATCTTCGCCGCGTCCAGGGTGACCGTGCCCGAGATCCCCGGGAAGCCGGCCACCACCAGGTCCTTGGTCGCGACGAGCGGGACCGAGCCGCCGAGACCGTCGTCCACCGAGCCGACGACGTCGCCCTTCTTCACCACGGTCTGGCCGGTCACGCCGTTCTGCGCGGCCTGGATCTGCTTGCCGCTGACCTTCAGCACGGTCGGCAGGATGCCGTCGCCCGGAGCGGGCGAGGTGGCCGGCTGGCCCAGGGTGACACCGAGGATCAGCCGCTTCACACCGCCGATCTCCTTGTACGCGGCCCACATCAGGCAGCCGCCGGCCGGGGTGCTGGAACCGGTCTTGACGCCGATCACGCCGGTCTTCGGGTTGATCAGGTTGTTGGTGTTGGGGATCTTCACGTTGTTGAAGTTGGTCTCCGGGGTGGAGACGATCTGCCGGAAGATCTCGTCCTGCATGACCTGCTCGGCCAGCTTCAGCTGGTCCTTGGCGGTGGACTTGGTGTCCGAGTTGTAGCCCGCCGGGTCCGCGTAGATGGTGTTGGTCATGCCGAACTTGGAGGCGGTGTCGTTCATGACCTTGACGAACGCGTCCTCGGATCCGGAGTGGAAGCGGGCGAGCAGCCGGGCCACGTTGTTGGCGGAGGGCAGCATCAGCAGCTCCAGCGCCTGGTACTCGGTGAGCACCTGGTTCTCGGTGAGCGTGACCTTCGACTCGTCGACGTTGCCGGACTCCTGCGCGGCCTGCTTGTCGACGACGATCTTCGGGCCGCTCTCGCCCTTCTTCAGCGGGTACTTCTGCAGGATCAGGTAGGCGTTCATCACCTTGGTGACGCTGGCGATCGAGGCCGGCGTCTCCGGGCCCGAGCTGCCGAGGCTGCCGACCCCGACCACCTCGGCGGCGGACTGGCCCTTGGCCGGCCAGGCGAGGTCGAGCTGGTCACCGGAGAAGCTGAAGCTGCCCGCGGCGGTCATCTTCGCCTTGGCGTCCGGCAGCGGACGCAGCAGTTGGGCCACCGCGAGGGCGCCGAGCACCACGGCGATGAAGACGGTCCAGATCGTCACCCGCTTGAAGGCGCGACGCAGCGGCGAGACCGGGCGGGAGTTGAGGGAGGCCAGGACCTCCATCGCCTCCGCGGTGTTCTCGGGCGAGGGCAGCGGCTCCGGGGAGGGCAGCGGCTCGGGCCGGGGCAGCGGCGGGACCGGCGGGACCGGCCGCGGGTCGGGCCGGGGCAGCGGCTTCGGGGCCGGCGCGGGTCCGGGCGCGGGCTTGGGGGCCGGCTTCGGCAGCGGCTCCGGGCCGGGCGTCGGCTCGGGCTCCGGTACGGGGGCCGGCGCCGGCGGCTCGGGCACGGTGCCGGCCGCGGACGCGGCGGCGGCGCGCAGCGGCCTGGGCTTCTCCAGCTTCTCGGCCTGCCCCGCCTTCTGACCGGGCTGCCCGGTCTCGGTCAGCGTGACGGGGGCGGCGTCGGCGGCGGGAGAGTCCTCGGCGGAGGGGCCTTCGGGTTCGTCGGCCTCCTCGGCTTGCTCGGATCCGTCCGTTTCCTCGGTGGTCTCGGCGGGGGCTGCGGCGCCGTCGGCCTTCGTGGAGTTCCCGGTCTCCTCGGCCTTCGCCGCCTTGCCGGTCTCCTCGGCCTTCCCGTCCGCGACGGCTTCGGCGGCTGAGGCGGCCTTCCCGTCCTCAACGGCCTTGGCGTCCTTGGCGGCCTTGGCGGCCGGCGCGGACTCGGACCCGGCTGCGGCTCCGGCGGGCTCGGCCGCCTTGTCCGCTGCCTTGTCCGCTGCCTTGTCCTCGGGCTTCCCCTCGGCCTTGTCCGCCACCGCAGCCTTCGTCCGCATGGCGAGACGCGGGTCGGCGACGGACGGGCGCTCGGCGGGCTTCTTCGACTCGGCGTCCGCCGACGGGGCTTCCTTCTTCTCCCCCTCATCACCGGAACTCCCGTTACCGGCGGCCTTCACCAGCTCGTCGGGCAGCCGCAGCGCGGTGGTCTTGTTGTCCACCGGAAGCCGCAGCATCGTCGTCTTGCTGTCCACATCCCGGACGCGGAGCTGTACGGTCGAGCCGCCCTTGGCCCCGGCCACCGGAGCGTCGCCGGACTCCTTCGCGGGCTCCTTCGCAGGCTCCTTCGCGGACACCTCCGCCGAGGCCTTCGCGGGCGCCGCCGCGGACGACTCCGAGGACGGCTTCGCGGCTGCCTTCGCGGGCGCCTCGCCCGAGGTCGACGCCGAGCTGTCCGACGAACCGTCCGAGGAGGTCGCGGCTGACGCCCCGGCAGCCGCCGGGCCGGAACCGCCCTCGGCGGCACCGGCCGTCGTACCGGCCCGTTCGCGTTCGCGGCCCTGCTCCCGCTCGCCGTCCCTCAGCACCCTGTCGGGGGACTCGCCCACGTATCCCAGCCTCCTCAACGCCCGTGGGGCACCGGCGAACCCGATTTCGGGAAGCCGACGCCCCGCCCCGTGTACCTGTACAGTCTCCGCCACCGACGGCCGTTCCCACCGCGCACACCCCGCCCGACCGGCGCTTATTGCCATCGCTCGGCCGCACCGCGGTCCGTTCACCGGTCAGACGCCGGGCCCGAGGCCGCCGGTTCCGCGCCTTCACCGCAAGGTCACGATTCGGAGGCGTACTCGACAAGCCCGTGTGAGAGGCGTCACCCTGTCTCTCATCCACGCGGGGAGGCTTGGATGGGCAAGAGCCGCAGAACTGTTCCCGAGGAACTCTTGCTGCTCGCTTTGGACCCGACCACGGGTACCACGGCGCAGCCGCAGACCCTCGACCTCGGACTCGCCGGGGCCCAGCTCGTCGAGCTGTCCCTGGCCGGACGGATCGTACCGGAGGGAGACCGGATCGCTGTCGTGCTGGCGCGGCCGACCGGCGACCCGACCCTTGACCACGCACTGGAGTTGCTGCGCCGACGCGGCAGTCCGGTTCGCGCGGCGCACTGGATCGGCGGGCCCCGGCTGGGGCTGCGGCAGACCTATCTGGCGCACCTGGAGCGCTGCGGCATGGTGACGGCCGTGCCGGGCCAGGTGTGCGGGGTGCTGCCGACGACCCGGTACCAGGCGTCCGACGACTGCACCAACGCCGCGATCAAGCAGCGGTTGGACACCGCGATCCGCACCGGTGTGCCGCCGGACCCGCGGACCGCGGCGCTCGCGGCGCTCGCCCACTCGGTGGGGCTGGGCAAGCACCTGTACCCGGGCAACGAGGGCCGGTCCTCGCGGTCGCGGCTGCGCGACCTGATCCGGTACGACCCGCTCGGCGGGATGGTCGCGCACGCCGTGATGGACGTGCAGAACGGCCTGCCGACGCAGCAGAACCGTTCTTCCCAGGGCACCGGGCCCGCCCCCGCGGCCGGCCGGGCCGGCTCCCGTACGGCGGGCCGGGGTTCGGGCGGGCGGGTCCCCGCCTCCCGGGTCGGCGTCCGCTGACCGGCGCTCGCCGACCGGGGCCCGTGGCCGGGCCCGCTGACGGACGGACGGGCGCCCGGTGTGCCGTCCGACGCTCCCGAGGGCACACCGGACGGCGCGGGCCGCATCGCCCGCGCCCCCGGAGGCGCTGAGCGACCCGACGCACGACCCGACGCACACCCGCACGACGGTACCGGTGGCACCTTGAGCACGAGGAGCGCCACCCGCGCCGACCGAACGACAGTCACGACGAGCACGACAAGCACGGCGAGCACGACGAGCACGACGAGCACCACCGGAAGCACCGAGGGGCGGTCGCCCCGCGACGCAAGTCGCCCGGCGACCGCCCCTCTTGCCGTCCCCGGAGGCCTGCGGCCGCGGCTCCCACACATGCCGGAGGCACGTGCGGAGGCGCCCCCGGGGACATCCGTCGCACTACCTGTCCGAGTCGTCGAGCCGCATTACCACCTGGGGGCTTTCACTGTCCCGCGGAAGCGCTATTCCGATGATCTGTTCTACCGCGCTGCTGTGATTCCCCGGCGCCGACCTGGCCCAAGGTGACATGCTGCTCCAAGTCAGGGGGGTTGCTCCCAATGTCCGAAGTGTTCCGAGGGCTGCCGTTCCAACGATCACCAGAGGTCCGGCCGGAGGTCGAAGTGTCCGCCAACGTCAATCCCACCGTCCGCCGCCGACGCCTCGGCTCCGAGCTGCGCAAGCTCCGCGAGGGCCTCGGCATGACGGCCGAGGAGGTCGCCGGCCGGCTGATGGTCTCCCAGTCCAAGATCAGCCGGCTGGAGAACGGTCGCCGCAGCATCAGCCAGCGGGACGTCCGGGACCTCTGCGACGTGTACAAGGTGTCCGACGACCAGATGCGTGCCAGCCTCATGGAGATGGCCAAGGAGTCCCGCCAGCGCGGCTGGTGGCACGACTTCAACGACATGCCGACCCCCTACAGCGTCTACATCGGCCTGGAGGCCGAGGCCTCCTCGATCCGCGCGTACGAGTCCTCCTTCGTCCCGGGCCTGCTGCAGACCGAGCAGTACGCCCAGGCCGTGGTCGAGGGCACCCAGCCGGACACCGACGCGAACGCCGTGCAGCGCCGGGTGCAGGTCCGGATGAAACGGCAGGAGCGCGTCCACGGCGAGAACCAGCTGGGCAGCCTGTGGACCGTCATAGACGAGGCGGTGCTGCGCCGCGAGGTCGGCAGCAAGGCGGTGATGGCCCGCCAGCTGCAGCAGATGCTGGAGCTCAGCCTGCGCCCGAACATCACCATCCAGGTGATCCCGTTCTCGCACGGCGCGCACCCCGGCATGACCGGGACATTCTCCCTGCTGGAGTTCCCGGAGTCAGCCGATTCCACGGTTGTCTACTTCGAAGGTGTGACGAGCGATCTCTACCTGGAGAAGGAGGCTGATGTGCGCCGCTATACCGGTCTGTACGACTACCTGAGGGCGGCCGCACTCGGTGTCGCGGAGAGCCGGTCGCTGATAGCCGACATCGAAAAGGAATTCCACGAATGATCACCCCGTCCGAGTACGGAACCCGATGGCGCAAGAGCAGTCACAGCGGCGGCCAGGGCGCCTGCGTGGAGATCGCCGTCCCCGGCACGGGGGCGGTGGCCGTCCGGGACTCGAAGGACCCCCGCGGGCCCCAGCTGCGCTTCTCGACCGAGGCCTGGAGCGCCTTCGCCACGGCGGCGGCGACGGGCGCCTTCGGCGAGCTCCCGGGCTGACCAGCCCGCGCGGTTCCGCACCCGCCCGCACGGTTCCGCACCCGGCGCGTCGGGGTCGGCGCCCGGCCCCTCGCGGGATGTTCAGCCCGTCACGGGGTAGCGGACGGCCCAGTTGACGCCCTCCGCCGTCTGCCGGTCGTGCAGTTCGGCGCCGTGCATCAGCTCCAGCACGAAGTCGTCGGCGAGTTCGAGGATCGCCGCGCGCCCCTCGACGCCCGCCACCAGGCCCGGCGGCAGCGCGGTGTCCCCGTGCAGCACCCCGAGCAGGTTGCCGCAGATCGCGCCGGTGGAGTCGCTGTCCCCGGAGTGGTTGACGGCGAGCAGCAGGCCCGAGCGGACGTCGTGGGCGACCAGCGCGCAGTAGACCGCGATCGACAGTGCCTCCTCGGCGACCCAGCCCTCCCCCAGCGCCTCGACCCGGTCGGCGGAGGGCTCGCCGGCCCGGACGGCGTCCAGCGCGGCCCGCAGCGCGGCCGTGGTCTCCTCGTGCGCCTGCCGCTCGGAGAGCAGGGCGAGCGCGAGGTGGACGCCCTCCTCCAGGGTGCCGCCGCGGGCCACCGCCTGGACGATCACCGCGAACGCGCCCGCCGCGAGGTAGCCGGTCGGGTGGCCGTGGGTGAGCACCGAGCACTCGACGGCGAGCTGGAACACCAGGCCCGGCTCCCAGGTGGTGAGCAGCCCGAACGGCGCCGCCCGCACCACCGTCCCGCAGGCCTTGGAGTGCGGGTTCTTGGGCCGTTCCACGGTGCCGAGCCGCTCGGCGTCGGGCCCGGTGAGGCCGGACAGGCTGCCCTGGCCGGGCGCGCGCTGGGCGTACAGCCACTCCTCGCGGCCCAGCCAGCCGAGGTCGGGGCGGCGCTCGTCCGGGCCCCAGTCGCGCTGGGTGGCGGCCCAGCGCAGATAGGCCAGGTGCAGGTCGGTGGGCGGGTGCCAGCTGCCGGTGTCGCGCCGGATGTGGGCGCGGATGAGGCCGTCGACGGTGAACAGGCTGAGCTGGGTGTCGTCGGTGACGGCGCCGGTGCGCCCGTACGCGGGGACGTAGCCGGTGACGCCCTGCGGCCCGTGCTGGGCCCGGATCTTCTCCAGCGCCTCGAACTCGACGCCGGCGCCGAGCGCGTCGCCGATGGCCCCGCCGAGCAGGCAGCCCCGCACCCGGCTGCGGTAGTCCTGCTGCTGGGCGCGTGACCACAGTGGCATCACGACGGGGCGCCTTTCCTCGGGGTGGGGCGACGCGACGCTCGGCCGGTCGCGCGCCCTCGCACTGTACTTCGACGGCCGTGCGGATCGACGGGATCCCTCGAACTTCAGTGCCCTTCCCCGGTGCCGGGCCCGGCCGCCGCGCGGGCGGCGGCCGGGGCGCGCACGGTCAGGCCGGCAGGGTCAGTCCAGTACGGGCAGCAGCTCCGGCAGGTGCCCGTCCGAGGCCAGCGCCGCGGCACGGCGCTCGGCCGGCACCTCACCGTAGGTGGTGGTGCGCTGGCGGTGCGGACGGCCCGCGGCCTCGGCGATCGCCTGCAGGTCGCGCACCGACTTGTAGCTCCCGTACGCCGAGCCCGCCATCCGCGAGATGGTCTCCTCCATCAGGGTGCCGCCCAGGTCGTTGGCGCCGGAGCGGAGCATCTCGGCCGCGCCCTCGGCGCCCAGCTTGACCCAGCTGGTCTGGATGTTCGGGATGTGCGGGTGCAGCAGCAGCCGGGCCATCGCGACCACGGCACGGTTGTCCCGGGCGGTCGGGCCGGGCCGGGAGATGCCGGCCAGGTACACCGGGGCGTTGGTGTGGATGAACGGCAGGGTCACGAACTCGGTGAACCCGCCCGTCCGCTGCTGGATCCCGGCGAGCAGCCGCAGGTGGCCGAGCCAGTGCTCCGGGGTGTCCACGTGCCCGTACATCATCGTGGACGAGGACCGGATGCCCAGCTCGTGCGCGGTGGTGACCACCTCGACCCAGGTCGCGGCCGGCAGCTTGCCCTTGGTGAGCACCCAGCGGACCTCGTCGTCCAGGATCTCGGCGGCCGTGCCCGGGATGGTGTCCAGGCCCGACTCCTTGGCCCGCTGCAGCCACTCGCGGATCGAGAGGCCGGTGCGGGTCGCGCCGTTGACGACCTCCATCGGGGAGAAGGCGTGCACGTGGATGCCGGGCACCCGCTCCTTCACCGCGCGGGCGATGTCGAAGTAGGCGGTGCCGGGCAGGTCCGGGTGGATGCCGCCCTGCATGCAGACCTCGGTGGCGCCCACCTCCCAGGCCTGCGCGGCCCGGTCGGCGACCTGCTCCAGCGAGAGGGTGTAGGCGTCCGCGTCGGTGCGGCGCTGGGCGAAGGCGCAGAACCGGCAGCCGGTGTAGCAGACGTTGGTGAAGTTGATGTTCCGGGTGACGCAGTAGGTGACGTCGTCCCCGACGGCGGCGCGGCGCACGTCGTCGGCGATCCGGCAGAGCGCGTCCAGGGCCGGGCCGTCCGCGTGGAAGAGGGCCAGCGCCTGGTCGTCGGTCAGCTTCACCGGGTCGTCGGCCGCCACCGCCAGGGCCTCCCGGAGGTCCCCGGCGAGGCGCTCGGGCGCGCCCTTCGCGAGCACCTGCTCGCGCAGCACCTCCCAGTCGCCGTACACGTCCTCGAAGTCGGCCCGGCGGTCCCCGGTGCGGCCCTCGGTGTCGATGGTGGTGTGCAGGTCGGTCCGCCCGTACGACTCCGGCAGGTCCTCGGGCTCCTGCCAGGGCAGGCCGCGGACCACCGCGTCCGGGTTCGCCAGGCCGGTCTCCGGATCGGCCAGCGCGCGGACGTGCGGCAGCACCCGCGGGTCCAGCCAGGGCTCGCCGTGGCGCACGTAGTCGGGGTAGACGGCGAGGCGCTCGCGCAGCTCGAAGCCGGCCGCCGCCGAGCGTTCGGCCAGCTTCTCGATCTGCGGCCAGGGGCGCTCGGGGTTGACGTGGTCCGGGGTGAGCGGGGAGACCCCGCCCCAGTCGTCGATGCCGGCCGCGATCAGCCGCTCGTACTCGCCGTCCACCAGGTTCGGCGGGGCCTGCAGGCACGCGGCCGGGCCCAGCAGGTGCCGGGCGACGGCCACGGTGGCGACCAGCTCGTCCAGTTCGGCGTCCGGCATGCCGCGCATCGCCGTGTCCGGCTTGGCGCGGAAGTTCTGCAGGATCAGCTCCTGGATGCCGTGGTAGGCGCGGGAGACCTTGCGCAGCGCGAACAGCGACTCGGCGCGCTCCTCGTAGGTCTCGCCGATGCCGATCAGCAGGCCGCTGGTGAACGGGACGGAGCTGCGTCCGGCGTCCTCCAGCACCCGCAGGCGGACGGCGGGTTCCTTGTCCGGGGAGCCGTGGTGCGGACCGCCGGGCTCGCTCCACAGCCGGGTGGCGGTGGTCTCCAGCATCATGCCCATCGAGGCGGAGACCGGCTTGAGCCGCTGGAAGTCCGTCCAGCTCAGCACCCCGGGGTTGAGGTGCGGCAGCAGCCCGGTCTCCTCCAGGATGCGGATCGACATCGCCCGCACGTACGCGATGGTGTCGTCGTAGCCGTGCGCGTCCAGCCACTCGCGGGCCTCGGGCCAGCGGTCCTCGGGCTTGTCGCCGAGCGTGATCAGGGCTTCCTTGCAGCCGAGTTCGGCCCCGCGGCGGGCCACCTCCAGCACCTCGTCGGGGGACATGAACATCCCCTGGCCCGCCCGGCGCAGCTTTCCGGGGACGGTGACGAAGGTGCAGTAGTGGCACTTGTCGCGGCACAGCCGGGTGAGCGGGATGAACACACTCTTGGAGTAGGTGATGACGCCCGGACGGCCGGCCGCTTCGAGACCTGCGTCGCGCACCCGGGCGGCGCTCGAACAGAGGTCCTGCAGGTCCTCGCCTCTGGCTTGCAGCAGTACGGCGGCCTCGGTCACGTCGAGGGCGACGCCGTCCCGGGCGCGGCGCAGGGCGCGGCGCATCGCGTTCGCGGTCGGGGGGTTGCTTGCGTCCATGGCGGTTCCGTCCATGGCGCGACCCTACGCCAGCGGTGGTACCCCGGGATGAGCAACCCTGAGACCGTCTCAGGGTCGGCATACCCACGAAGGCCAACCCGATCTGGCCCTGCAGGGCGATGACGCCGGTGGCGCCGCGGCCTCTAATGGAGGGGCAAGACCAATCGCACGTGTCCGCAGAGGAGTTGAGTACGCCATGACCAATGAGACGGCGACGGGGGACGACCAGGACGGCGGCGTTCCGTACCGCTCTCGGCGGCACGTCCTGGTGCGTGCCGGGGTGCCGCTGGCGGTGGCCGCGGTGATCGCCACGGGGATCGGGCTGGTGCCCGCGCTGGCCGCCGACTCCCCGCCCGACCTGCCGACGCTGACGGCGGAGCAGGTGGTGGCCAAGGCCCTCGGCTCCCAGACCCAGGCCCTGTCCGGGACGGTCTCCGTCAGCACCGACCTCGGCCTGCCCAGCCAGCTGCTGGGCATGGCCGGCGGGCTCGGCGCGGCGGCGTCCGGGCACGGCGGGGACGCGGCGGGCGCGTCGGCCTACCCGCAGGCCAAGCTGCTCGGCCTGCTCGGGGGCGACCGGACGCTGCGGGTCGCGGTGGACGGCCCGGAGCACCAGCGGGTCGACATGATGGAGAACATGGCCGGCTACACGGTGGTCCGCAACGGCGACCAGGCCTGGGCCTGGGACAGCTCGT
The DNA here is from genome assembly GCF_040303045.1 of Kitasatospora sp. NPDC096140. NCBI lineage: Bacteria > Bacillati > Actinomycetota > Actinomycetes > Kitasatosporales > Streptomycetaceae > Kitasatospora > Kitasatospora sp. NPDC096140. The sequence continues at coordinate 15,444 of NZ_JBEOUW010000071.1, read as the reverse complement.
CCAACAGCGCGGTGCACATGACCGGCCGGCCCGCCGACCAGCACCCCCGGGCCCCGCTGTCCGAGCTGCCGACCACCCCGCAGGAGGCCGCCCGGCAGTTCCTGACCGCGAGCGCCGGCACCACCGCGGTCACCGTGGCCGGCACGGCCAACGTGGCCGGGCAGAAGGCCTACCAGCTGAGCGTGAAGCCGACCCAGAGCGGTTCGACCATCGCCGAGGTCCGGATCTCGGTGGCCGCCGACAACGGGGTGCCGCTGGCGGTGGCGGTGAAGTCCACCGACGGCACCACCGTGCTGGACGTCCACTTCACCGACGTGTCCTTCGCCAAGCCGGCCGCCAAGACCTTCGACTTCACCGCCCCCAAGGGCGCCAAGGTGACGGAGCAGAAGGCGGACGACGCGGCGGCCGGGGGCAAGGCCGCGGGCAAGGGCGACGCCGCGGGCAAGGGCGAGGCCAAGGGCGATGCCAAGGGCCACGAGGGCATGAACGTGATCGGCGAGGGCTGGACGGCCGTGTTCACCTCGCAGCTGCCCAGCGGCGCGGTCGAGATGCCGAAGGGCGATGCCAAGGGCGACGGCAAGGGCGACGGCAAGCACGGCGGCCGCGGCTCGGTGAACCCGCAGGGGCTGATGAAGTCGCTCGGCAAGCAGGTCGACGGCGGCACCCTGATCGGCACCAAGGTCGTCAACGTCCTGCTCACCGACGACGGCCGGGTCTTCGCCGGCGCGGTCACCCTGCCGACCCTGCAGCACGCCGCCGGGGTGAACTGACGGATGACCAAGACTCCCGTAACGGGGGACGTTACGGAGTCGGCCGGGGGTCCGGGCGCCGAATCGCGCCCGGCCCCCGCTCCCGTTCCGCCCGCTTCCCCCGCTTCCCCTGCTGCCTCCGCCGGTTCCGCCGGTTCCGCCGGCGACGACGTCATCAGGACCCGCGGCCTCACCAAGCGCTTCCGGGGCGGCCAGCTCGCCGTGGACGGCCTGGACCTGGCCGTTCCGCGCGGCTCCGTCTTCGGCTTCCTGGGCCCCAACGGCTCCGGCAAGACCACCACCATCCGGATGCTGATGGGCCTGATCGCCCCCACCGCGGGCGTGGCCACCGTCCTCGGCGAGTCGATGCCGCAGTCCGTCGCCTCCGTGCTGCCCCGGGTGGGCGCGCTGATCGAGGGCCCCGCGCTGTACGGCTTCCTCTCCGGGCGGGACAACCTGGTCCGGTTCGACTCCGCCGACCCGACCGCCGACCCGCGCACCCGGCCGCAGCGGGTGGACGCGGCGCTGGAGCGGGTCGGCCTGAGCGCCGCCGCGGGCAAGAAGGCCCGCGCGTACTCGCTCGGCATGAAGCAGCGCCTCGGCCTGGCCTCCGCGCTGCTGCAGCCGCGCGAGCTGCTGGTGCTGGACGAGCCGACCAACGGACTGGACCCGCAGGGCATGCGGGAGATCCGGGCGCTGGTCCGGGAGGTCGCGGCGGAGGGCACCACGGTGTTCCTCTCCTCGCACCTGCTGGACGAGATCGAGCAGGTCTGCACCCACGCGGCAGTGATGTCCCGGGGCCGGCTGGTGGTGCAGGGCACCGTCGCCGAGCTCGCCGCCCGGGCGCAGGGCCGGCTGGTGGTCCGCACCCCGGACGTGGCGCAGGCCGCCGAGGTACTGGCGGCCCACCAGGTCACCGCCCTGGTGCCCGGCGAGGGCCGGATCGACGGCGAGCCGGGCGAGCGGGGAGACGACGCGCTGCCCAAGCTGTGCGCGGCACTGGTGGAGGCCGGGGTGCGGGTGCACGGCTTCGGGCTGGAGCGGGGCACGTTGGAGGACGCCTTCGTGGCGCTGACCGGGGAGGGCTTCGATGTCGCGGGCTGAGGCGCTTGCGCCGCGTACGGGCCGGCGGCCGCAGACGGCGGCCGGGTTCCTGGCGCTGTTCCGCAACGAGCTGCACCTGACCTTCCGCCGACTGCGCACCAAGGTGCTGCTGGGGATCCTGGCGGTGCTGCCGGTCCTGATCGGGGTGGTCGTCAAGCTCAACACGGACAGCCCGCACGAGGGCGGCGGTCCGAGCTTCATCGCGCAGACCACCCAGAACGGGCTGTTCCTGGTCTTCACCGCGCTGGCGGTCGCGCTGCCGGTCTTCCTGCCGATGACGGTCGGCGTCGTCGCCGGTGACTCGGTGGCGGGCGAGGCGGCCACCGGGACGCTGCGCTACCTGCTGGTCGCCCCGGCCGGACGGACCAGGCTGCTGGCCGCCAAGTTCACCGCCGGGCTGGTGTTCTGCCTGGCCGCGACGGCGGCGGTCGCGGCCGCGGCACTGGCCACCGGCGCCGCGCTCTTCCCGCTCGGCGAGGTCACGCTGATCTCCGGTGACACCATCGGCTTCACCGAGGCGCTGCTGCGCGCGGTGCTGGTGGCCGGCGTGGTCGCCGCCTCGCTGGCCGGGCTGGTCGCGATCGGGCTGTTCGTCTCCACGCTCACCGGCAGCGGCATCGCGGCGATGGCCACGACCGTCGGGCTGGTGATCACCGTCCAGATCCTGGACGCCTTCCCGCAGCTGGACGCGATCAGGCCGTTCCTGTTCACGCACTACTGGCTCAGCTTCTCCGACCTGCTGCGCCAGCCGATGTACTGGGACGACGTGCTGAAGAACCTCGGGCTGCAGGCCGCCTACGTCGCCGTGTTCGGCTCGGCGGCCTGGTCCCGCTTCACCAGCCGGGACATCAGCGCGTGACGGCGTTCAGCGCGTGACGGCGTTCAGCGCGTGACGGCGTTCAGCGGGTGACGGCCGCCCCGGCCGTCCGCGCGGGTGCGGGCTGCGGCACGGTCGCGGCCCGCACCGCGCGGTCGGCCCGCACCTGGCGCAGCGCGTCCCAGGTGAGCAGCGCGAGCGCGGCCCAGACCAGGGCGAAGCCGGCCCAGCGGGCGGGCGGCATCGCCTCGTGGAAGACGGCGACGCCGATCAGGAACTGGAACACCGGCGCCAGGTACTGCAGCAGCCCGAGCACGGTCAGCGGCACCCGTACGGCGGCCGCGCCGAAGAACAGCAGCGGGATCGCGGTGATCACACCGCTGAGCATCAGCAGCCCGGAGTGCCCCCAGCCGTACGAGCCGGGCACCGTGTGCCCGAAGGTGCCGCGCCCGCTGAGCTCCAGGTAGACCAGGTAGCCGAGGGCGAACGGGAACATGAAGGCGCTCTCCGCCGCGAGGCTCTCCAGCCCGCTCAGCCCGACCTTCTTCTTCAGCAGGCCGTAGGTGGCGAAGGAGAACGCGAGGGTGAGCGCGATCCACGGCAGCTGCCCGTACGCGACGCTCAGCACCGCGACGGCGAGTGCGCCGACGCCCACCGCCGTCCACTGCGCGACGCGCAGCCGCTCCTTGAGGACCAGGACGCCGAACGCGATGGTGACCAGCGGGTTGATGAAGTAGCCGAGGCTGGTCTCGACGACGTGCCCGGAGTTAACGGCCCAGATGTAGACGCCCCAGTTGACGGAGATCACGGCGGCCGCACCGGCCAGCATGGCGAGCCGGCGGGGCTGGCGCAGCAGTGGGCGTATCCAGCCCCAGTGCCGCTGGGCGACCAGCATCAGGACCACCGCGACCAGCGACCAGACCATCCGGTTGGCCAGGATGTCGTCGGCGGCGCCCGGCTCCAGCAACGGCCAGAACAGCGGGAAGAGCCCCCAGATCCCGTAGGCCGCGAAGCCGTACCAGAGGCCCCGGCCGCTGTCCTGCTGCTCTGACTGTGGCATGGCCGAGTGCCCTTCCGCGCGCGTGTGGTCAGGTGACCGTAGCTGGCGGAAGGGCAGGCTGTCATCTCCGTTTCCGGATTTTGGTCATGACATTGCTTGAATGCTGGACGTTTCCGGCGTCCGGGCCGGTCCGCGGGGGTGCACCCGGCCGGGCGGGGTCGGCACGGGTGCGCCCGACCGGGCGGGTCGACGCGAGCGCCCGGGCGATCCGCTCGGAAGGCTCAGACCGTCAGTGCGGCGCGGACGGACTCCGCGAGCGGGACGGTCGGGCGGCCGATCAGCCGGGCCAGGTCGCCCGGGGTGCCGGCCAGCTCTCCGCGGGCGATGCCGGCGTCCACGTCGACGAACACCTCGGCGAAGCCCTCCGGCATCCCCGCACCCACCAGCACCTCGCGGTGCTCGGCCGGGGTGACGTCCCGGTGCACGACCGGCTTGCCCGAGGCCTCCGCCAGCTCGGCGGCCAGCTCGGACAGGCTCCAGGCCGCGTCACCGCTCAGCTCGTACGCCTTGTTCTCGTGGCCGTCGCCCTCGCCCGTCAGGACCGCCACCGCCGCGTCCGCGTAGTCCCGGCGCGGGGCGGTCGCCACCCGGCCGTCCCCGGCGCTGCCGAGCACCACGCCCCGCTCCAGCGTGCCGGCCACGTCGCCCAGGTAGTTCTCGGTGTACCAGCCGTTGCGCAGCAGCGCGTACGGCAGGCCGGAGGCGAGGAGCAGTTCCTCGGTCGCCTTGTGCTCGTCGCCCAGCCGGAACGTCGCCGTGCCCAGGATGCTGGTGTACGCGAGCAGCGCCACCCCGGCGGCCTTGGCCGCCTCGATCACCGCACCGTGCTGGGCCACCCGGCTGCCGAACTCGTTCCCGGAGATCAGCAGCACCCGGTCACCGGCCGCGAAGGCCCCGGCGAGCGTCTCGGGCCGGCCGTAGTCCGCCTCGTGGACCCGGACACCCCGCTCCGCCCACTCCTCGGCCTTGGCTGCCGAGCGGACCACGACCGCGATCTCGCTCGCCGGCACGGCCGCCAGCAGGCCCTCCACGACCAGGCGGCCGAGCTGTCCGGTGGCTCCGGTGACGACGTACATGGTTCTGCTCCCTGTGGGTGTTCCGGTGTCTTCGAAACTCACCCTAGGGAGGGCACTAACTTCTGGATAGTACGCACTTTGAAGTACGGTACTGACATGCAGGTAATCGAGGTAGTCGAGGAGGACCGGTCGCTGCTGGACCGGGTGCCCGACGTCTACGACCGGATGTGCCCCTCCCGGGGCGTGCTGGAGCACGTCACCAGCCGGTGGGGGGTCCTGGTGCTGATCGCCCTGCGGGAACGCGGCTACCGCTTCAGCGAGCTCCGCCGCCGGGTGGCCGGGGTCAGCGAGAAGATGCTCGCGCAGACCCTGCAGACGCTGGAGCGGGACGGCATGGTCCTGCGGGAGGCGCACCCGGTGATCCCGCCCCGGGTGGACTACAGCCTCACCCCGCTCGGCATGGAGGCGGCCGAGTACGTCTCGGCGCTCGCGCACTGGGTGGAGGCCCGGATGTGCGCCGTCTCCGAGGCCCGCGAGGAGTACGACGCCAGGCCTCGCTGATCCGCCGGGGCGGCGGGGGTGGCCGGGGCGCCGGGGCCCAGGGGCGCAGGGGCGGCGGGGCTGCGCGGTCAGGCCGGCCGGGCCTCGCCGACGAGGGCTGCCAGGCCGTCCAGGACGCGGGCCAGGCCGAACGCGTAGGCGTGGTCCGGGCTGTACGCGCCGCCGTGCGCCTCGCCGGCGGCGGCGCCGACCCGGGCGGCCACCGGGTAGCGCTCGGGGTCGAAGACCCGGGCCAGCAGCTCGGCGTTGGCGGCCCACCACTGCTCGTCGGTCATCGCGCTGTCCTGCTGGGCGGCGCGCTCGTCGGCGGCCATCCGGGCGCAGGTCTGGACGAAGCCGAGCAGGTGGGTCAGCGCGGCGTCCAGCTCGACGTCGGTCAGACCGGTGTCCTCGAAGGCACGCAGCTCGTACTCGTACTTGGCCATCAGGCCGGGCCCGAGCGGCGGGCGGCTGGTGGACACGGCGGCGACCCAGGGGTGGGCTCGGTGCAGCGCGCGGTTGTCGTCCGCGACGGCGGTGACCCGGGCGCGCCAGCCGTCGCCGGCGGGGGCGCTGCGGGGCATGGTCGCGTAGACGGTGTCCAGCATCAGGTCGAGCAGCTCGGCCTTGCCGGGCACGTAGGTGTAGAGCGCCATCGGGGAGAGCCCGAGCTCCTGGGCGACCCGGCGCATGGTGACGGCGTCCACGCCCTCGGCGTCGGCCACGGCGACCGCGGCGGCGGCGATCTCACCGGTCGAGCGCGCCTGCCTGGGCCCGCGCCGACCGGGCTTCTCCTCGGCGGTGAGCCCCCAGAGCAGGGCGAGGGTGCGCGCCGGATCTCCTGCGCTGCTGCGGTCGGTGGCCATGGGGTCATCGTTTCACGCATCCCCGGGGGCCCCGAACGGCCGGACCGCTACCGTCTCCCCATGACCAGCCCTGAGCCGCTCCCCGGTACGGACACCGCGCAGGCCCTCCGCGCCCGGGTGACCTGCCGCCGCTGTCACCGACCGCTGCACGACCCGGAGTCGCGGATGCTGCGGCTGGGGCCGGAGTGCCGCGACCCTGCGGAGCGGGTCGCGCGGTTCGACGTCGACCAGGATCCGCTGCCGGGCGTCGGGTAGCCGCTCGGGGGTGAGGCGGAGTCAGTGCGGGGTTTGCGCGAGGCCGGTGCGGCGCCGGTGCGGGGTCAGCCGCGGCCGAGCAACCGTCCGAGGAAGCCGAGGCGCTGCGGTCCCGGGGGCCGTTCCGGCTCGGGTGCCGGGTCAGGCTCGGGCTCGGGCGCCGGGTCGGGCTCGGACTTCGGGGTGTCGGCGGCGTCCTCGGCGCGGATGGCCGCCCGCGCGAGGTCGCGGTCGGCGGGCGACACCCAGGGCGCGGCGAGCACCAGTCGGCACACCGAGCGCAGGATCGTCACCACGCGCACCCGCCGGGCGTCGACGCAGTAGTGCAGCCGCCGCCGGAGCTGCGCGGCGATGTCGGCGCGGGCCTCCGGGTGCGTCCAGCCGATGGCGACCAGCGCGAAGCCGGCCGCCTCGGCGACCCAGTCCTCCGGGCCGAGCAGCAGGTCGAGCAGCACCCGGCGGCGCTCCGACTCCGGCCACGGCTGGTCGGTGCGGTGGTGGGCGATGCCGAGGCAGGCGAAGGACTGGACGGCACGCACCCACAGCTCGGGCTGGTGGGCGAGCAGGGCCCGGCCGAGTTCGTCCTCGGGCGGCAGCGGCGGGTGGGTCAGGACGCCGAGCAGGTCGTCGAGCGACAACCCGGCGAGGCGGACGGCGTGGTCGTACGCGGCCGGGACCGTCGGCCAGACGATCCCGGCGGTGGCGCGGACGAGTTCGGCGCTCTCCGGCGCGGGCGGGGCGACGGCGGGCCTGGGGTCGGTGCCCTCCCAGGCCCAGACCCGGGTGGCGGTCGCGGTCAGCGGCCGCCGGGGGTCGGGTTCGTCGACGGACTGGTAGACGACGGCGCACAGCGGCAGCGCGAGGTGGAGGGCGAGCTGCGAGCTGGGCGGTTCGAGGGTGGAGACGTTGCAGTCGATCGCCGTCCCGCGGTCGGTGTCGGGCGCCGCGAGGACCTGGTGCAGCAGGTTGACGGTGGCCTCGGGCGTGCCCGGAACCATGCCGAGCCAGGGCTCCTGATGGCTCAACCGGGCCAGGACGTCCTGGGCGTACTCGTGGTCGGGGTGGGCGCGGTGGTGGTCGGCCAGGCCCAGCAGGTGCGCCGGGTCGCCGTCCAGGGCGTGCCGCAGGCCGTACCGGGCCGGGGCCGCCTTGGGGTGGTCGGGCTCGGTGGCGAGCACCCGGTCCAGCCAGGGCAGGCCCTCGGCGGGGCGGTCGAGGGCGCCGTACAACTCGGCCACGTCGACGGCGAGGTAGCTGCTGGAGTTGTCCCGGTCCGGCGCGACCCGCTCCAACTCGGCCTCCCAGACCGCGAGGGCGCGCTCCGGACGGCCGTCGGCGCGCAGGGCGTTGCCCAGCATCACGGCGGGCAGGTACCCGGGTGCCGCGCGATGGGCCCGTTCGGCGAGCTCGACGGCGTGGGCGGTGGCGCCGAGCCGCCGGGTCAGGCCGGAGGCCATCGCCAGCAGCAGCGCGTGGTCGCCGTGACGGGCCAGCACGGCCTGCACGAACACGTCGAAGGGCCGTACGGACTCGGCCAGTTCGGCGGGGAGCGGGTCGGGCAGGGCGCCGGCCGCGCGGGCCACCGCCTGGGCGACGGCGTCCGGGTCGACGAGGCCGGGCAGGTCCTCCCGGGCCAGCCAGGCGGTGTGCGCCCAGGGCCGGGCCGGCTCGTACTGGATGGCGGAGGCGAGCAGGCCGACGGCGGCGTCCCAGTCCCCGGCGGCCGCCTCCACGTGGGCGCGGCAGACGACCGTGCCGAGGTACACCTCACCGTCCAGCGGGAACAGCTCGCGCGCGGCCGCCGGACCGCCGGCAGCGGCGGACAACTCGGCCAGCGCCTCGTGCAGTTCGGGCAGCTGCGGGTCGGCGAGGATGGCGTCGGAGAGGTGGTCGGCGGCGTGGTCGAGCTCGCCGGAGTCGATCGCCAGCCGGGCGACCGCGACCTCCCCCTCGGCGGCCAGCCGGGCATCGCCCTCGTCGTCGGTGTGACCGCCCATGCCTTGCCCCCCGGTTGCGTCGTCTCGATCCGGACGAGGCTATCCGGTGCGGGCGACGCCCCGGTGATCAGCCTGACGGTGAACTCCGGCCAACTCTCCGATCGGATACGGCCCTTACGAGTGGTTCAGACCTCCGAGGCGTGCAACTCGCGGCCACCTGCCACCACGATGGCCGAGGCGCTTCGCAGCCGAAGTGCCGCCGTCCCCCTGTCGATCGAGGACACATCGAGGATCCGATGAAGCTTTCGCGCACCGTGTCGCTGGCCGCCTCGGCCGCCGTCCTGAGCACCCTCGCCCTCGCCGGTCAGACCGCCCCGGCGTCCGCCGCCGGCTCGTTCGTGGTCAGCGAGTCCCAGTTCAACCAGATGTTCCCGAGCCGGAACCCCTTCTACACGTACAAGGGCCTGGTCGACGCGCTGAACGCCTACCCGAAGTTCGCCGCCACCGGCGACACCGCCACCCGCAAGCGCGAGGCCGCCGCCTTCCTCGCCAACGTCAGCCACGAAACCGGCGGCCTGAAGTACGTCGTCGAGCAGAACAAGGCCAACTACCCGCACTACTGCGACACTTCGCAGCCCTACGGATGCCCGGCCGGGCAGTCCGCGTACTACGGGCGCGGCCCGCTGCAGCTCAGCTGGAACTTCAACTACAAGGCCGCCGGCGACGCCCTGCACATCGACCTGCTGCACGACCCGTACCAGGTCGAGAGGAACCCGGCCACCTCCTGGAAGACCGCCCTCTGGTTCTGGAACAGCCAGAACGGCGCCGGACGGATGACCGCGCACGACGCCATCGTCAACAACAGGGGCTTCGGCGAGACCATCCGCAGCATCAACGGCGCCCTGGAGTGCAACGGCAAGAACCCCGACCAGCGCAACGACCGCATCAACCTCTACCGGAAGTTCGTCGGCACCCTGGGCACGGACGTCGGCGGCGGCAACATCTCCTGCTGATCGGCGCAGCGCCGAGGTCTCGGTGCGGCGCCGGTGAGGCCCTGAGCCCTCGCTGACGCGGAGTGGGGTGGGGGGCGGGGGGGGCGGCCCCCCCCCGGGGGGGCGCGAAAAAATGGTGGGGGGGGGGCCGGGCCCCCGCGGTGTGGACGCCCGCGCGGGGCCGCGCGC
>NZ_JBEOUW010000071.1:0-5911 GCF_040303045.1 Kitasatospora sp. NPDC096140 | reverse complement strand
CGGGGGGGGCGGCGGCGCCCCCCCCCCCCGCCGCGGGGGGGGGGGGGGCGGGCGCCGGCCCCCCCCCCCCACTCCGGAGCGGCCGAAAATAATCGGTGGGCGGCGCGGCAGGACCCGGCTATGGTGACCACGTCGGCGGCTCCGCGACGCGCTTCCTTCTCATCCTTCCTCGGACCCTGTAGCGCGCCCCCTCTCCGCCCCCTTTCTTCTTTCCGCCTCCGTGGGGGGATCTCTCCGCATGCCCCGAGCCATCGCGGCTCCCTTCGACGTCGACGTCGACGTCGATCTCGATCTCGGTTCCTTCCTTCTCCGCCGGCGCGGCGCCGTCTGTGTGGCCCCCGGCGAGCTGCTGCCCACCGCCGACCCGTGGAGCGCCCGGGGACTGGTGGCCCTCGACGCCGATCTGGTCCGGCGCGGCTACGTCCTGACCGGCCGGCTGCGTGCCGCCCTGGCCCGCTTGACGCCTGTCCGGCTCGCCGAACTCGGCGACGGGCTGCTCGCCAGGATCGACCACCTGCTGGGCGCGGACCGCGAGCACGTCCCGCTGTTCCGCCGCTTCCCGGACGCCGTGCCCGACCACGCGCACGTCTTCTACACCCGGCAGATCCGGGCCTTCCTGCTCAACCAGCCCAACCAGCCCTGCGCTCACTGCGGTCGGCGCGGCTCCCAGGTCGGCATCGGCGCACTCGCGCCGTGCGCGCACCTGCTCTGCGCCCCCTGCCACGACGGGCTGGCCGAGGAGGGGCGGGGCGAGCGGTGCCCGGTCTGCGGCACGTCACTGGACGCCGGCACCTACCTCGGCGAGGACAGCACGGTCGGCCGAAGGGCGGCCGAGGACTTCGGCGGCCGCCAGGCCCTGCGCCCGCTGCGACTGATCGCCGAGGACCAGGTCACCGGCGCCATGGCCGAGTTCCACCGGCTGCTGGCCCGCCGCACCCCGCTCTCCCCGCAGGACCGGGACGACCTCGCCGCGCTGCTGGCCCACGCACCGGAGGACCTGCCGCAGCGCCTGCCCGAGCGGATCCCGCTGCGCGAGACCAAGGCCACCGTGCTCGCCGCCCTGCTGCGCCGCGGGGGCGCGGACGCCCTGCCCGTCCTGGCCGAGCGGGTCGACACCGCGACCGATGTGCTGCGGCTGCTCTGGGCGTGGTCCGGCGCCGAGCCCGACCTGCTGCCCGCCACCGCGCGGCGGCTGCGACTGCGCAACCTGCCCCGGCCGTTGCGCCGCGGCCTGCTGGAGGTCCTGGAGGGCCTCTCCCCCGTCGCCCTCGCCGAGGACCTGCGCCGCCACCGTTCGGCCTGGCTGCGCGCGGGCGAGCTGCTGCACCCGTACGAGTACCGGCGGCACTTCCCCGCGGTGACGGCCGCGTTCGTGCTGCTGCGGGAGACTGACCTGCGCACGCACGAGGTCGGCCGAGAGTTCGCCGAGCCGCCCGCGCCGCTGCGCGTGGTCACCGGCGGGGAGCCGGGCCGGGAACGCACCCGGCTGGCGTTCACCGGTTTCGCCGGGCGGGTCGAGTCCCTGCTGGCCGCCGGGGACGCCGTCCGCGCGGTCCGCGTCCTGGCCGGCCGCCCCGGCGAGCTGGTCCGCCGGCTGCACCACGTGCTGCGGGTGCACGCCACCCGCGCGCCCGGTGCCCCGCTGCCCCCGGAGCTGCTGGAAGCGGTCGCGGGCGCGCTCGAACGGGTCGCGCCCGGGCCGCTGCTCGGCGCGTACGGACGGCTGCGCGGGGCCCGTACGGCAGGCGAGCGACGGCTCTACTTCCCCCGGGGAACCGTCTCGCTGGCGCACGCCCGGGAGGACCACGGCACCGTGGTGCCCGCCGAACTCAGCTCTCCCGTCTGCGCGTTGATCGAGCAGGAGCTGCTGCGGCGGAGCGCCGGCGGCGAGCGGTACGACCTGGCGCTGCTCGACGAGGGACTGGTCGACCTGGTCGCGCCGTTCGCCGAGCGGGCCGCCGCCAAGACGCTGGTCTGCGTGCCGCGGGGCAGTCGGCAGCGGCTGCCGGAGGGCGAGCGGCTGCGGCTGTTCGTGCACTGGATGCAGCCGGAGCACCTGCGGGTGGACCTCGACCTCTCGGTCGCCCTGTACGACGGACAGTGGCGGTTCAGCGGGCTGTGCGACTTCACCAACCTGGTGCACGGCGACCGGGCCGCCGTGCACTCGGGGGACTACGTCTCGGCACCGCCGCCGAACGGCGCGACGGAGTTCGTCGACCTGGACGTCGCCCGGCTGGCGGCGGGCGGCGCCCGGTACGCCGTGGTGATCGTGTTCAGCTACAACGACGTCGCCTTCGAGCAGTTGACCGAGGCCTTCGCCGGCTTCATGGACCTCGGCGCGACACCGTCCGGCGGGGCGCACTACCACCCGCGGACGGTCCGGCAGCGGCTGGACCTGGTCGGCGACGCCAAGGTGTCCGTGCCGATGATCGTCGACCTGGCGGAGCGGCGGTACACCTGGACGGACCTCAACACCGGCGCCGACGGCGGCTACCACAGCGTGTACCGGCACCAGGCCGAGGTCGGCGCGCTCAGCCGCGACGTGCTCGCCCACTTCGGCCCGGAGAACCGGGCCACCCTGTGGGACGTCGCCTGCGCCCGGGCGGCGGCCGGCACCGACGTGGTGCACGTGCGCGGACGCGACGGCGGCCCCGTGCGGCGGTGGCGCCGGCGGAAAGGCGAGGACCTCGGTTCGTTCGCCGCACGGCTGCGGGCGCTCCGGGACGATGACGGCACCGGGACGGCCCGGCTTCCGAACGGCGGGCGCGCCTTCGTCGCGCTGGTGGACGGGGACGTGCCGGTGCCGGAGCAGCTGTCCGGCGCGCTGTACCGGCTGTACCCCGGGCCGGTGGATGCCGTGGCCGAGGAGCTGGAGCGGCTGACCGCCGGGGACCTGGTGGCCGGGCTGGCGCCTCGGCCGTGACGTCGGAGCCTGAATATTTCTTGTCCTGAAATATTCAGGCTCCGGACCGCGTTGACGCCGGAGATCGACGCGGGAAGGGCCTGCGCGAGGGAAGGAGAGCAGCGCCGTGCGCGTCGAGATCTGGAGCGACATCAACTGCCCGTGGTGCTACATCGGCAAGGCGCGGTTCGAGCGGGCCCTGGAGGCGTTCCCGCACCGCGAGGAGATCGAGGTCGTCCACCGCTCCTTCGAGCTGGACCCGCGTGCGCCGCACGAGGCCCGTCCGGTCGTGCCGCTGCTGGCCGCCAAGTACGGGATGAGCCTGGAGCAGGCCGCGGCGGCGGAGGCGCGGATCGCCGAGAACGCACGCGCGGAGGGGCTGCCGTACCTGAGCGAGGGGCGTGACGCGGCGAACTCGTTCGACATGCACCGCCTGCTGCACTTCGCCGAGGAACACGGTCGGCAGGCCCAGCTGCTGGACGTGCTCTACCGGGCCAACTTCGCCGACGAACGCTCGGCGTTCGAGGAGGGCCGGCTGGTCGAGCTGGCCGTCGAGGCCGGGCTGGACGGCCAGGCGGCGGCGGCCGTGCTGGCCGACCCGGAGGCGTACGCGGAGGCGGTCCGCGAGGACGAGACGACGGCGAGCGCGATGGGGGCGACGGGTGTGCCCTTCTTCGTCCTGGACCGCAGGCTGGGCGTTTCGGGTGCCCAGCCTGCGGAAACGTTCACCCGCGCGCTGGAGCAGGCTTGGGAGAGCCGGGTCACCGTGCCGCTGACGCCGCTGACGCCGCTCGCGCCGAAGGAGTAGCACGGGCCCGACTGCCTGCTCCGGCGCTCAGGCCGGGATGAGCGCCTCCCACTGGGCCCGGGTCGGACCGTCGTGCTCCGGCGTGAAGTCCGGTCGGGCAGCCAGCCAGGCGGTGACGTGCCGGTCCACCTCCTCGCTGCCGTAGGCCTCGTCCGCCGTCCGCACCAGATGGCGCACCTGGGCCCGGGCCCTCATGACGACCGGGTCGTCGAAGGCGCAGGCGGCCACGGCGGCCGCCCGTCGCTCCGGGAGGGTCGAACCCTCGGCGAGCCGTTGCTCGTTGGCCCGGTCGGCCGTCACCTGCGCGTCGAACCAAGGGCGGAGCGCCTGCGTCGTCCAGGCGTGGTAGTCGGTCGGGTCCGCGGCGATCCGGTCGGCATGGGTGGCCAGGTACTGGGCGGCGAGCAGGCCGAGGGCCACGCCGTGGCCCAGGGTGGGGTTGGTGTGGACGAGGCTGTCGCCGGCGTTGACCAGGCCGGTGACGACCGGGCCGTCCTCGTCGGCGAGGGCGGTCCAGCGGTTGTCCAGGCCGGCCATCGCCAGGACGGCCGACTGCGGTTCGGCCGCCAGGTCGAGCCAGGCGGCGGTGGCGGGGAAGCGGCGGGCGACGGCCTCGAACACGGCGGGGTCGGTGAGCGCGCCGCGGGTCGGATCCGCCGTGGAGAGCATCACGTTCACCGCGAAGGTGTCGTTGTCGGAAGGGAAGACACCGGCGAACGCGAACGCTGCGGCCGAGCCGTTCTTCACCCGCCCCGCGTCCCGCGGGCCCTCGGCGCGCAAGCGGTACCAGCGGCTCAGGTAGGCGATCCCGGTGCGGTGGCTTTCGACCACCGGCGGGCGGCAACCGGCCGCGACCAACCAGGCGGGAACCGGCGAGCGACGTCCGGAGGCATCGACGACGAGGTCCGCCCGGTGCGTTTCCGCGCCCACCCGGACCCCGGTGACCCGGGCGGGGCCGCCCTCCCCGAAAGTGAGGGCACTCACCCGGCAGCCCGACCGCATCTCGACGGTGGGCTCCCGCCGCACGGCCGCGGCCAGGGCGGCCTCCAGCACGATGCGCCGGGTGCGCAGGGTCACCAGGTCCTCGTCCCCCGCCCGGTGCGGCGGACGCTCCTCGAACCAGTCGAAGTCGTGGTACTCGTGGGCCCCGCGGTCCAGCAGGTCCGCGTGGACATCCGGGGCCTCGGCGCGCAGGACGGTACGCACCGGCGCGAGGAACGAGTGGGGCTGGACGGCCTGCGGAACCCTCGGCCTGTTCCAGTGGAAGAAGTCCTGGTTCAGGTCGTCTCCGGCCTCGCGCGCGTCCTGCTCGAACAACGTGACCGTGTGGCCCTGTCGACCGAGCATGAGCGCTGTCCCCAGCCCGCTGGTACCCCCACCGATCACCGCAACCCGCGCCATCGAACTCCCCTTCGCGTCGTGTTGCGGAGGGAGACTACCGCTCGATGATCTTCGATCGCCAAGCGCGGCCGCCGGCAACGCGTCCGACGGGTGCCGGCCGGATCACGCGTCGGAGGTCAACGGTCAAGCAGGACAAGGAAATCCGGCCGCAGGCGCCAAGGGCAACGGTGGCTCCGTCCGGCATTCGGTCGTCATTCGATCGTCGCCGCGGCAGACCACGGCGCGGGTCTCAGTCGTAGAAGAACTGACGGAGGTCGTCGGCGGCGCCGGGGCCGAAGAGGAACGCTTCGAAGCCGCGGACCGCCCGGGACGTCGGCGGGCCGTCGAGGGGGAGCCGCCGCAGCCAGATCTCGCCCTGCTCGCCCACCGCGTGGATGGCAGAGAGCAGTTCGGCCATACCCGCCGGCCGGGGCGGCGTCACACCGGTGACGGACACGAGCTCCCAGCCGCCGGCCCGGGCCGCGACGCGGAGCACCTCCGCCCAGGCAGCGAGACGGCCGAGCCGTACGCTCCAGGGGAGTTCGGTGGAGGGGTCCACATATGCCGGGGTCGCGACGGCGATGTCGTCCATGACCCGGCGTTCAAGCGTCGTACGGGTCCAGCGCCCCTCCTGGGCATCCTCGATGGCGGCATCCCACCACTCCCAGGCGCTGTGCAACCGGGCGTCGAACCCGTCCGTCTCGTCCATGCCGGTCAGGCTAGTCCGGAAACGCGAAGAACCCCCATCCGGAATCCGGATGGGGGTTCTTCAGCAATGATTGTTCGGCGGCGTCCTACTCTCCCACAGGGTCCCCCCTGCA
>NZ_JBEOUW010000070.1:0-29487 GCF_040303045.1 Kitasatospora sp. NPDC096140 | reverse complement strand
TGTGTTTTTCTCTGTGCTTTCTAATGTCTTATTTCTGTTTTTTGAGACTCATTCCCACAACTTTACACAGCTGTACCCTTCCGGCGGCTGACCGGAATCCCGGTCAGCGGCCGATCGGTGTTCGCGGGCCTCTCCGCGCCTTCCGCACGGTCAGTCCGCCGCGGGGCCCGCGCCGTCGGCGGGCTCTCCGGGCTCGGCGGTCCCGCCCTCGGGGCCGGCCCCGTTCACCGGGGCGGTGGCGGCGTGCGCGCCGGCCGGCCGCGGCTCCTGCGCGGACGGGGGCTCGACCAGCCACTCCGGGTTGCTGTGCCGGCGCCACCACTGCCAGGCCACCAGGCCGGTGCCGATCGCCAGCAGGCCGGCCACGGTGAGGCCGGTGGTCCAGCCGCGGCACCGTTCCCTCCTGGCGTTGCGGGCGGCCAGTTCGCTGATCTCGGCCGAGCTGACGTGGCCCTGCAGGGCGGTCAGCGCGGCGGCGCCACGGTACTGGGCCTCCTGGGCGACCGGGACGACCGCGGCGCGGGCGTCGCCGACCGCCTGGGCCACCCTGGGGCCGACCGTGGTGCGGGCCTGGTCCGCGGCGCGGGCGGCGGAGAGGCGGGCCGCCAGAGCGGCCTCCTGGGCCCGGTGGAGGGCCTTCAGGGCGTTCTGCTGGGCCTCCGGCGGCAGGCTGGCGAAGACCTGGCCGAACTGTGGGGCGAGGTGCTTGTCGTACTGGACACGGAGATTGTGGGCGGCCTGGGTGGTCATCGGCCCGAGGGCGTCCAAGGCGGGGCCGATGCGCTGCTTGGCGCCGTCCGCGAAGTGCGCGGCGGTGTCCCGGGTCCTGGTGGCCGTCTCACGGGCTGAGTCCGAAAAGCTCACGAGTCTCTCCTCCTGGGTGGCGTCCTTTATGCACCTGTCCACCTGAATGCTGATCATGCATGCCGATTTGTCCGACGGCACGTCGGAGTGGGCCGTACGCGGGGCGGCGGGTGGGCGCGCGCGGGGCGGCGGGATGCGGGGGAGCGGGCCGCCGGGCGGGGGTGCGGCAGTAGGCTGGCTGTTTCGGAGGTCGCGTACGGGAAGGGGACCCGCTGATGCTTCCGGACGAGCCGCGGTCGTCGGCCGATCCGTCCCCTGAGGGCGGACCGCCCGGCTGCTTCCGCCATCCCGGGACGGCCACCGGGATCTCCTGCACCCGGTGCGAGCGGCCGATCTGCCCGGAGTGCATGGTGCCCGCCGCGGTGGGCTTCCAGTGCCCCGAGTGCGTCAGCCGGGGCCACGCCGGGAGCCGGCGGGCGACCACCCGCTTCGGCGGGGGGCTCGCGGGCGACGGCGGGCTGGTCACCCGGGTGCTGGTCGGCGTCAACGTGGTGGTCTGGCTGCTGGCGGCCTACGTGCTCACCCCGCAGCTGGGCCAGACCTGGTCGCTGTTCAGCGCGGGCCGGGACGTCCTCGGCGGCCCGGCCGGCATCGCGGACGGCCCGGACCAGTGGTACCGGCTGCTGACCGCCACCTTCCTGCACGTGGAGTGGTGGCACATCGGGCTGAACATGGTGGTGCTGCTCTGGCTCGGCCCGCCGCTGGAGGAGGCGCTCGGCCGGCTCCGCTTCCTGGCCCTCTACCTCGTCGCCGCCCTGGGCGGCAGCACCTTCGCCTTCCTGGTGGCCGGGAACCTGATGAACTCGGTGGGGGCCTCCGGGGCCATCTTCGGGCTGATCGGCGCCACGATCGTGCTCCAGCTGCACAACCGGGGCCCGCTGGCCCCGGTCATGGCGTTCCTGGTCTTCAACCTGGTCGTCACCTTCTCGCGCCCGGGCGTCGACTGGCGGGCGCATCTGGGCGGCCTGGTGCTCGGCACGCTGACCGCGGCCGGTCTGATGTACGCCCCGCGCGAGCACCGCGGCCCGGTCCAGGCGCTGGTGGTGGCGGGGGCCCTGGCGGTGGAGGCGGCGCTGCTGCTGATCGGGATGTCCCTCTACGGAGCCTGAGGGCCGGGCGTCACGGCGCCCTGGTGTCCGGGCCTTTGTCCACAGCGGGTGCGGGGTTGTGCACAGGCTGTGCGGCGCCCGGGCTGTGGACTGTTGTTCTACGCGTGTCCTGCTGTGCGGTTCTCCCGCTTCCGGGGAGTTGTGCACAGCTGTGGACGGCCCCGGCCGGGAAAGTTATCCACAGGCTGGGGAGACTTTTCCCCAGTGTGGATAACCATGTGGATAAGCCTGACAGTCGGATGGTCGGGATAGCCGACCGGGTTCCCGCCGGCGTCCGGGCACGCCTGACCGCCGCCCCGGGACGAGCGATCCGGAGCGGCGGGGAGCGGCCCGGTACCGGGCCTCAGGACGAGCGGGTCGTCACTTCCACTGGGTGGAGACGCCGAACCCCGCGGCGATGAAGCCGAAGCCCACCAGGATGTTCCAGTTCCGCCAGCTCTCGACCGGGTAGGTGCCGCTGGTCACGTAGTAGGTGACGATCCACACCAGGCCGATCAGGAACAGTGCCAGCATCAGCGGCGCGACCCAGCCGCGGCCCGAGCTGATCTTCACCACGGCCGTCGTCGGCGGGGTGTAGTCGGACTTCTTGCGGAGTCGAGACTTCGGCACGAGGGGATCTCCTGTCGATGCGCTGTGAGACCGCGCAGAGGTGCAGCGGGTGGGTCGGGTGACGGCGGTCGGCCGTGAGAACGCTCTGAGGACCGCTCCGCACATGCCACCGGCGTCCGTTAGCGTAGTGGCTCGGCGGGTCTTGAGGAGATAAGGGTACGGTGACTAATTTGTCGATTCCCCCTGAGCCGGTCCGTACCCGCCGCTCCGGCACCCGAATTGTCGGACGTGCCCTGACCTGCGCCGTCTTCGCGCTCGCCGGATTGCTCTTCTACATCAGCGCGCAGACCGCCCGCGGCACCGACCTGCGGACCGACAACTCGCTGCTGAGCCTCGGCGACGTGATCCGCCAGCGCAGCGCGCAGAACCAGCAGGCACAGTCCCAGCTCGCGGACCTCCAGGCCCGCGCCCAGGACCTCACCGAGCAGCAGGGCCACAGCCCCGCCGACGCGGCCCGGCTGGACGGCCTGCGGCTCGGCGCCGCCCTGGAGCCGCTGCAGGGCGGCGGCCTGACCGTCACCCTCAACGACGCTCCGCCGAACGCCACCGCGCGCATCCCCGGCGTCCCCGAGCCCGGCGTCAACGACCTGGTCATCCACCAGCAGGACATCCAGGCCGTGGTCAACGCGCTGTGGCGGGGCGGCGCGGAGGGCGTACAGGTGATGGACCAGCGGCTGATCTCCACCAGCGCCGTCCGCTGCGTCGGGAACACCCTGCTGCTCCAGGGGCGGGTCTACTCCCCGCCGTACGTGGTCAAGGCGGTGGGGAAGACCGACGCGCTGCGCTCGGCCGTCGACGCGGACCCGACGATCCGCAACTACCTGCAGTACGTCCAGGCGTACGGGCTGGGCTGGAAGGTCCAGGAGAGCGGGGACCTCACCCTGCCGGGGTACTCCGGCACCACCGAGCTGCGCTCGGCGGGCGGGCAGCAGTAGCCGGACCGGCCTCGCGGCCGTGGGAGGCGGGTCTACTCTTGACCCAGTCTGCTACGACGAGGGAGCACCATGTACGGCTTCATCTGGCGTCACCTCCCGGGGAACACCCTGGTGAAGGCCGTCATTTCGGTGCTCCTCATCCTGGGGATCGTCTACCTGCTCTTCACCTACGTCTTCCCGTGGGCGGAACCGTTGCTCCCCTTCGGTGACGTCACAGTGGACGGCGGCGACGGCGCCGCGGCCGGCTGAGCCGCCGGCCCGGCACTTCCATCCAGCACCGCATCCCACGGAGACCACGCGCGCATGACCACCCAGTCGAACCCGCCCCGCATCCTGGTGGTGGACAACTACGACAGCTTCGTCTTCAACCTGGTGCAGTACCTGTACCAGTTGGGCGCCACCTGCGAGGTGGTGCGCAACGACGAGGTGAGCGTCGAGCACGCCGTCCGCCGCTCGGGCGAGGAGGGCTTCGACGGGGTGCTGCTCTCCCCCGGGCCCGGCGCGCCGGAGGAGGCCGGGGTCTGCATCGAGATGGTGCACCACTGCGCGCGGATCGGGCTGCCGGTGTTCGGGGTCTGCCTGGGCCTGCAGTCGCTCGCGGTCGCGTACGGCGCGGTGGTCGGCCGGGCGCCGGAGCTGCTGCACGGCAAGACCTCGCTGGTCGAGCACGAGGACGGCGGGGTGTTCGAGGGCCTGCCCTCGCCGCTGACCGCGACCCGCTACCACTCGCTCGCGGTCGAACCGGCCACCGTGCCGGAGGAGTTGGTGGTCACCGCGCGGACCGAGAGCGGTGTGATCATGGGGCTGAGGCACCGTGAACTGCCGGTCGAGGGCGTGCAGTTCCACCCCGAGTCGGTGCTCACCGAGGGCGGGCACCGGATGCTCGCCAACTGGCTCGCGGAGTGCGGCTTCCCGCAGGCGGTGGACCGGTCGGCCGGGCTCGCCCCGGTGATCGGCCGGGGCTGAGCGGCGTGACCACGCTGCGTCCGGAGGGGCGATACCAGCCGGAGGCGGACCCGTACGGTGGTGGGCGGCAGTTCGACGGCGCCCAGGAGTACGCGAGCCCGCAGTACGACGGTGCCGGCGCCGCCCCGCACCACCAGGGGTCCCCGGGCCGGACCGTGGCCGAGGACGCCTGGGGCGTGTACGAGCAGGCCGAGGAGCCCCTCGCGGGCGGGCCCGAGTACCCCTGGCTGCCCGACCAGACCCTCCAGCTGCGGCTGCCCGCCGGGCTCGGGGCGTCGGCCGCCGAGCCGGCCCCGCCGACCGGCGGCCGGGCCGAGCGCCGCCGGGCCGCCCAGGGCCGTACGGCGATCCGGTCGGGCAACGGGCGGCGGCGGGCGCGGGGCGGGTCCGCGGGACGGGTGCGTCCCAAGGAGTCCGCGCTCGTCGTGACCGCCCGGGCCGTCGGCGAGCTGTGCATAACGCTCGGCCTGGTGATGCTGCTCTTCGTCGCCTACCAGCTCTGGTGGACCAACGTGCAGGCCGACGCGGCCGCTTCCGGCGCCCGCGACCAGCTGGAGCAGCAGTTCGACGCCGCCCAGGCGCCCGCCCAGCCGGGGCAGCCCGCTCCGGACCCGAACAAGCCCGAGGTGTTCGAGCCGGGCAAGGGCTTCGCCATCGTCTACCTGCCCAAGCTGGGGCTGAAGTTCCCGATCGCCGAGGGCACCTCCAAGACCGCGGTGCTCGACAAGGGCCTGGTCGGCCACTACCCCGGCACCGCGATGCCGGGCGACAAGGCGGGCAACTTCGCGCTGGCCGCCCACCGCAACACCCACGGCGAGCCGTTCCGGTACATCAACCAGCTCTCCAAGGGCGACAAGGTCGTGGTGGAGACCGCCGCCGGCTACTACACCTACGAGATCACCGGGGGCATCCCGGAGACGTCCCCGAGCAACGTGAGCGTGATCAAGCCGGTGCCGAACGGCTCCGGGTACACCGGCCCCGGCCGCTACATCACGTTGACCACCTGCACCCCCGAGTTCACCTCCAAGTTCCGTCTCATCGTCTTTGGGAAGATGATCGAGGAACGGCCGCGCAGCCAAGGCAAGCCGGCCGCGATCACGGGCGGGTAGCCGCCCGGCCGCCCGGCCCGGAGGGGGACCATCGCACATGCAGGACGACGAGGCCGCACAGGCGGCCCGACCGGGGCAGGACGCCTTCCCCCCGCCCGCGCGGCCGACCGGGCGGGGGAGGAGCCGGGCGCTGGCCGCGCTCGGGGTGTTCGGCGAGCTGCTGATCACCCTGGGTCTGGTGCTCGGCCTGTTCGTGGCCTACTCGCTGTGGTGGACCAACGTGCAGGCCGACCAGGCGGCGTCGGAGGCCTCCGACCGGCTGCGCAGCTCCTGGGCCGCGGGCCCGAGCACCGGCGCCCCGGCCGCCCCGGGGGGCGCCCCCGCCCCGGCTCCCGCCCCCGGTGCCAGCGCTGGTGCCGCCCCCGACGCCTCCGCCCCGCCCGGGTCGAAGCCGTTCGCGGCCGGGGAGGACGTCGGCTTCCTGCACGTCCCGGCGATGGGCCGGGACTTCCAGGTGCTGATCCGGATGGGCACCTCCACCGAGGTCCTGGACGAGGGCGTGGCGGGCGTCTACGAGCAGCCCTACAAGGCCGCGATGCCCTGGGACCAGGCCGGCAACTTCGCGCTGGCCGCCCACCGGGACGGCCACGGCGCCAAGTTCCACGACCTGGACGCCGTCCACAAGGGCGACGCGATCGTCGTCGAGACCAAGGACAAGTGGTACGTCTACAAGGTCGACAACACCCTGCCGGAGACCTCCAAGTTCGACACCGGCATCGTGGCGCCCGTCCCGGCGAGTTCCGGGTACGCCGGCCCCGGCCGCTACATCACCCTGACCACCTGCACGCCGGTCTACACCTCGCGGTACCGGATGGCGGTCTGGGGGAGCCTGGTGCGGGTGGACGACGTGGACGCCAAGCGCACCCCGCCGCCGGAGCTGCGGCACTCCTGAGGCCGCCTGACGGGCCGTCCGGACCTCTCCCGTGCCGGGGAGCCGCGCGGCAGGAGCGGGAACGCCCGAGGGCCCGCCGCGTGCGTCGCGGCGGGCCCTCGGGCGTCGCTGTCCGGTCCTACCGGGCTCCGGTTCCCCGGCTCAGCCGAACCAGGGGAAGATCGGAGGCCTAGTGGTCTCCTTTGGCGGGCGGGGTGGTGGGGTCGCCCCCTTTGGTCGGATCGGCCGGCTTCGTGAAGAGCTGGACCTGGGTGTTCGGGTCCAGCATGGTGCCGGCGCCCGGGTTGCTCATCTGGACGATCGCGTTCGGGTCCGACGGGCCGTTGACCACGGTGTAGCCGAGGTTGACCTTCGCCAGCTGGGCGATGGCGTCCGACAGCTTCTGGTTCTGCAGCGGCGGGACCTGGGACTTGTCCGGGGCCTTGTAGATCGTCAGCGCGATCTTGGTGTTGGCCGGGACCTTGGTGTTGGGCTGCACCGACTGCGAGGCGACGGTGTTGACCTTGGTGGGGTCGTTGGTCGGCGTGGTCTTCGAGGCGTCGACCTGGAAGCCCGCGGCCTGCAGCTGGTTCGTCGCGTCGTCCTTCTGGGCGCCGACCACGTTCGGGACGTTGACCTTGCTCTTGCCCTGCGAGACCGTCAGCTTGATCGGGGCGGTCGGGTCGGCGCTCCCGCCGGCCGGCGGGTCCTGGGCGGTGACGGTGTCCTGCGCGGCGGTGTCGTCGTCCTTGTACTCGGGGGCGCCGACGTTGGTGAAGCCGGCCGCGGCCAGGGCCTGCAGCGCCTGGTCCTTGGTCTTGCCGACCACGGGCGGCACGGTCGCCTTCGCCGGGCCGGAGGAGACCTGCACCGTGATGGTCGCGGTCTCGGCCACCTGGGTGCCGGGCGTCGGGGTCTGCGTGCAGACCTGGTCCTTCTTGACGGCGGCGTCCGGGCAGGCGATCTTGTCGCCCTCGGTCACCACCAGCTTGGCGCCGGCCGCCGCGGCGGCGGTCTTGGCGTCGGCCAGGCTCTTGCCGACCAGGTTCGGCGCCGCGATCTTCGCGGCGTCCTTGGCGCCCTTGTCGCTGAACATCGCCTGGGCCACGAAGAAGGTGCCGACCAGGACCAGCACGGCGGCCACCGCCAGCACGATCCAGGAGGTGTTGCTCTTCTTCGGCTGGTCGCCGCGCCGGCCGCTGCGGCCCTGGCCGTCGTCGTAGCCGTCGTTGCCGCCCGCGCCGGCGTAGGTCTGGCCGTAGCCGTCGTCCGGGTAGCCGCCCTGCTGCCCGTAGCCGGGCTGCCCGGAGGCCTGCGGCAGGACGGTGGTCGGGCCGCCGCCGGGCTGCTGCGGCAGCACGTTGGTCTGGCCGTACGGGTCGTGCGGCTGCGGGTAGCCGTTCTGGTCGTAGCCGTAGCCGGCCGCGCCCATGCCGTAGGCGGCCTGCTGGGCGGCGGCCACCGGCAGGCCGTCGAGGAAGCGCTCGATGTCGTCGCGCATCTCGTCGGCGCTCTGGTAGCGGTAGTCCCGCTCCTTGGCGAGCGCCTTCAGCACGATCGCGTCGATCTCGGGCCGCACCTCGGGGTCGAAGACCGACGGCGGCTGCGGCTCCTCCCGGACGTGCTGGTAGGCCACCGCGACCGGCGAGTCGCCGACGAACGGCGGGCGGACGGTCAGCAGCTCGTAGAGCAGGCAGCCGGTCGAGTAGAGGTCGGAGCGGGCGTCGACCTGCTCGCCCTTGGCCTGCTCGGGGGAGAGGTACTGGGCGGTGCCGATGACGGCCGAGGTCTGCGTCATGGTCATCCCGGCGTCACCCATCGCACGGGCGATGCCGAAGTCCATCACCTTGACGTTGCCCTGCCGGGTCAGCATCACGTTGGCGGGCTTGATGTCGCGGTGCACGATGCCGGCCCGGTGCGAGTACTCCAGGGCCTGGAGGATGCCGATGGTCATCTCCAGCGCGCGCTCCGGCAGCAGCCGGCGGCCGGAGTGCAGCAGCTCGCGCAGCGTCGACCCCTCGACGTACTCCATCACGATGTACGGGATGGAGATGCCGTCGATGTAGTCCTCGCCGGTGTCGTACACGGCGACGATCGCGGGGTGGTTCAGGGACGCCGCCGACTGCGCCTCACGGCGGAAGCGGGCCTGGAACGACGGATCCCGGGCCATGTCGGCCCGGAGCGTCTTCACGGCGACGGAACGGCCGAGCCGGGTGTCATGGGCGAGGTAGACCTCGGCCATGCCGCCGCGTCCGAGGACGCCGCCCAGCTCGTACCTGCCGCCTAGGCGACGAGGCTCTTCCATAGTTCCGACCCTCTCCCTCACCCGCCGGTGAGGTTGTGACGTAGGTGTCCCCGCACGCTCTGGGTGACGCCGCGCGGTCCGCGACCGGTTCTCCGGCCGGGCCGTGCGGTGCCTCGCGGGCGGCAACGGGCACACCCGCTGCTGGCGGATACGCTACCGGTCGCACCCCATCGGACCGGAGTCAGCCGTCGGCCGATATCAGACCGGTATCCGCAGGGGGGTGTCGATCGTGACATTCCCCTCACTCCGGACCGGCCCCCTACTTGCCGAGTGCGGCCTGCATCACCGCCTTGGCGATCGGGGCCGCGAGCCGGCCGCCGCTGATGCCGTCGCGGTTCTGCGAGCCGTCCTCGACGACCACCGCGACCGCGACCGACCGGCCGTCCGAGGTCTTGGCCCAGGAGGTGAACCAGGCGAAGGGCAGTCCGGCGTTGTCCTCGCCGTGCTGCGCGGTGCCGGTCTTGCCGCCGACCTGGATCCCGGGGATCTTGGCGTTGGTGCCGGTGCCGTTCTCGACCACCGAGACCATCAGGTCCTGCATCTTCGCCGCGGTGGTCGGGCTCATCGCCTGGGAGAACTGCTTCTCGGTGTGCTTGGAGACGGTGGTCAGCGACGCCGAGCGCTCCTGGTCGACCAGGTACGGCTGCATCAGGCTGCCGTTGTTGGCGATCGCGGCGGAGACCATGGCCATCTGCAGCGGGGTGGCGCGGGTGTCGTGCTGGCCGATCGAGTCCTGCGCCGTGCCGTCCAGGCTGGGGCTGTCCGGAAAGATGCTCTTCTCGGAGCGGACCGGGGTGTCGACGGTGCTGTTGAAACCGAACTTCTCGGCCTGCGCCCGCATCTTCTCCTTGCCGAGGTCCGCGCCCATCTTGGCGAACACCGTGTTGCAGGACTGGTCCATCCCGGACTTCACGGTGGCGTTCTCGCAGCGCTCGTACGGGCTCTCGTTCTTCAGCTGCGTGCTGGTGTTGGGCAGGGTGTACGGCTCCGGGGTCGACGTGGCGTCGTCGACGTTCTGGTAGAGGCCGTTCTCGAACGCCGCGGTCGCGGTGACCAGCTTGAAGGTCGAGCCGGGCGGATAGGTCTCCTTCAGCGCCCGGTTGAGCATCGGCTTGTTCGGGTCCGCGTTGAGGTCGGTCCAGGCCTTGGAGTCGGCCGAGTCGCTGCCGGAGAAGACGCCCGGGTCGTAGGACGGGGTGGAGACGAGCGCCAGGATCGCGCCGGTCTTCGGGTCGATCGCGACCGCCGCGCCCTTCTTGCCCCCCAGGCCGTCGAAGGCGGCCTTCTGGACCTTGGCGTCGATGGTGGTGACGACGTCGCCGCCGCGCTTCTGCTCGCCGGTCAGCATGTCCAGGGTGTTGCGGAAGAACAGCCGGTCGTCGGTGCCGGAGAGGATGCCGTCCTCCAGGTTCTCCAGCTGGCTGGAGCCGAAGACCTGGGAGGAGTAGCCGGTCACCGGGGCGTACATCGGGCCGTCGACCCAGGAGCGCTTGTACTTGTAGCGCAGGCCGTTGACGAAGTCGGACTTCGTGACCGGCTGGCCGCTGACGATGATGTTGCCGCGCGGGTGGGCGTAGCGGTCGTACAGCTGGCGCTTGTTGTTCTTGTTGTTCGCCCAGGAGTCGGCCTGGACGCCCTGCACCCAGTTGGTGCGCACCATCAGGGCCAGGATCAGCACGAGGCAGAAGATCGAGACCCGGCGGATCGGCTTGTTCATCGGGCGGGTCCTCCCTGGCCCTCGGTGGCCGGGGCCGGTTCGGCCCCGGGGCGGCGGGCGCTGTCGCTGATCTTCAGCAGGATCGCCACGAGTGCCCAGTTGGCGACGACGGACGAACCGCCCTGGGCGAGGAACGGCATGGTCATACCGGTCAGCGGGATCAGCCCGGTCACACCGCCGGCCACGACGAACACCTGGATCGCCATCGCCGAGGCCAGGCCGACGGCGAACAGCTTGCCGAAGGGGTCGCGGGCGGCTATCGCGGTGCGCAGGCCGCGCTGGACCAGCAGTGCGTACAGCAGGAAGATCGCCATCAGGCCGGTGAGCCCGAGCTCCTCGCCGAAGGAGCCCAGGATGAAGTCGCTCTTGGCGGCGAAGGCGATCAGCCAGGAGCGGCCCTGGCCGAGGCCGGAGCCGGTGACCCCGCCGGAGCCGAGGGCCATCAGCGACTGGCCGATCTGCTCGGTGGCGCCCTTCGGCGGGTGCGGCGCGAAGGCGGCCATCGGGTCGAGCCAGGCGTTGATGCGGACCTTCACGTGGTCGGCGGTCGAGGCGACCGCGACCGCGCCGCCGATCGACATCAGCAGGCCGAACAGGATCCAGCTGGTCCGCTCGGTGGCGACGTAGAGCATCACCACGAACAGGCCGAAGAACAGGAAGGACGTGCCCAGATCGTTCTCGAAGATCAGGATCAGCAGGCTGAGCAGCCAGATCACGACGATCGGGCCGAGGTCGCGGCCGCGCGGCAGGTACAGGCCCATGAACCGGCGGCTGGCCAGGGCCAGGGCGTCCCGCTTGACCATCAGGTAACCGGCGAAGAAGACGGTCAGGATGATCTTGGCGAACTCGCCGGGCTGGATGGAGAAGCTGCCCATCCGGATCCAGATCTTGGCGCCGAAGTCCTCCTCCCGGGACGGGAAGAAGGCCGGCGCGGCGAGCAGGACCAGGGCCACCACCATCGAGATGTAGGTGTAGCGCTGGAGCACCCGGTGGTCCTTGAGGAGGACCATCACCGCGATGAATCCGGCGATCCCGAGGCCCGACCACATCAGCTGGTTCTCGGCCGCGGGGTAGTTGCCCCTGAGCAGCTTGCCCGCCTTGTCCAGCCGCCAGATCATCACCACCCCGAGCCCGTTCAGCAGGGTGGCGATCGGCAACATCAGCGGGTCCGCGTACGGCGCGAAGCGGCGCACCAGCAGGTGCGCGACCAGCGCCAGGGCGCCCATGCCGAGGCCGTAGCCGAGCATGCCCGCGGGCAGCTTGGAGTCCATCGCGAGGCCGACGTTGGCGTACGCGAGGACCGGCACCAGCACCGCGAAGAGCAGCAGGGCCAGCTCGGTGTTGCGCCGGTTCGGGGCCTCCTGCGGGGAGATGGTGGTGTTGGCCCGTCGGCGCGGGACGGCCCGTTCGGCCGTTGCCCTGCGTCGGCCGGACCGGCCGGTGTCTTCGCTCAGGTCGTAGCTGCTCACGTGGTGACCGCTCCCTGACGGCCGGCAAGCCCGCGCGGGGCGGTCCTATGTCGGATCACGGACGTCACTGCTTCGGGCAGGCGTTGGCCCGGCTGAGTTCGTCTTCGGTCAACTGGTTCGGGTCGCCCTGGGCGCCGGCCGCCGGTGTGGTGGCGTTCGGTGTCGGGGCGGTCGTGCTCGGTGCGGTCGGTGCCGGTGCGGTCGGGGTGGGCGTGGTCGACGGGGCGGCGCTCGGGGCCGCCGCGGCGGGGCCGCGGTTCTTCTCGGTCGGGGTGGGCGTGGTCGTCAGGAACGCGGCCTGGGTGGCCTGCGTCGCCGGGGCCGTCGCCTTGGCGGCCTTCTGGCAGAGCTGGACCCAGCCGTCGAGCTCCTGGACGGTCGACTGGGCGTCCTTCAGGCTGCTCACCGAGATCGTCTTGTTCAGGTGGGCGCGCTGGTCCTGCGGCAGCCACTTGAGCTGGATGCCGCTGTACGAGTCGCGCACCGAGGACAGGCTCAGGCCGGCCAGGTTCTGGTTGATGCCCTGGTAGACGGCGACGTGGTCGCCGTCCTCGCCGACGTAGTACTGGTCCTGCGTCCACTGGTAGCCGAAGTAGCCGGCGCCGCCGAGCAGGCCGAGCGTGACCAGGACGGCCACCGAGATCGTCAGGCCCTTGCGCTTGCGCTTGCGGGGCGGCTCCTCGTCGAAGTCCTCGGTGCCGTACACCGAGGGCTCGGCGGAGCCGTAGCCGTAACCGCCCTCGTAGCCCTCGGCGGGGCCGAAGCCGCCCGTGGCGGGGTCGTAGCCGGCCTCGTAGCCCTCGGCGGGGCCGAAGGCGCCCTGCGGGCCGCGGCCGAGGCCCGCCGCGCGGCCGGCCGGGGTGTCCGCGATCGAGCGGTCGGCGGCGGCCGAGGACGGCGGGGCGTCGGCGACCGCGCCGACCACCACCGGGACGTCGTTGAACTGGCCGCTCATGGTGTCCGTGGCGCCGACGTCGATGACGTCCGCCACGATGCAGGTGATGTTGTCCGGACCGCCGCCGCGCAGCGCGAGCTGGATCAGCTCCTGCACGGTCTGCTCGGGCGAGTAGTAGCTGCCGAGGGTGTCCTGGAGGGTCTGGTGGCTGACCGGGCCGGAGAGGCCGTCGGAGCAGATCAGGTAGCGGTCGCCGGCCCGGACCTCGCGGATCGACAGGTCGGGCTCGACCTGGCCGCGGCCGTCCAGCGCCCGCATCAGCAGCGAGCGCTGCGGGTGGGTCTCGGCCTCCTCGGGCGTGATCCGGCCCTCGTCGACCAGGCGCTGCACCCAGGTGTGGTCCTGGGTGATCTGCACCAGCGAACCGTCGCGCAGTAGGTAGGCGCGGGAGTCGCCGACGTGCACCATGCCCATCCGCTGGCCCGTCCAGAGCATGGCGGTCAGCGTGCAGCCCATGCCTTCGAGCTGCGGGTCCTCCTCGACCATCTGCCGGAGCCGGTCGTTGGCGCCCTGGACGGCGTCGCCCAGCAGGGTCAGCAGGTCGGCGCCCGGCACGTCCTCGTCCAGCCGGACGATCGAGCCGAGCACCTCGGAGGAAGCGACCTCGCCGGCCGCGGCGCCGCCCATGCCGTCGGCCACGGCCAGCAGCCGCGGCCCGGCGTAGCCGGAGTCCTCGTTCCCCTCCCGGATCAGTCCCTTGTGGGAGCCGGCGGCGAAGCGCAGCACCAGGGTCATGCGACCTGTGCCCCCCTCTGGGTCATGGACGGGATGCTGTCCCTCATGCGCTACTACTTCCGCAGTTCGATGACGGTCCTGCCGATACGGATCGGCATGCCCGGCTGGAGCGGGGTGGGCGCGGTCAGGCGCTGCCGGTCCAGATAGGTGCCGTTGGTGGAGCCTAGATCCTCGACCGTCCACTGCCCAGTCTGATCCGGATAGATCCTGGCATGCCGGGAGGACGCGTAGTCGTCGTCCAGCACGATGGTGGAGTCGTGCGCGCGGCCGAGCGTGATGGTCTGGCCCTGCAGCGCGACCGTGGTGCCGGCCAGCGAGCCCTGGACCACGACCAGCTGGGTCGGGGCGCCGCGACGGCGTCCGCCGCCGGGCTGGGTCTGGGCCGCCGCAGCGGGCGCCGCGGTGGCCGTGGCGGCCGCTCCGGCCGGGGGAGGCGTGGGACGACCCGCGGCCTGGGTGGTCGCGGCGCCGCCCGCCGTGGCGGACGCACCGCGACGGGAGGAGCGCGGGTTCACCTTGGTGCCGAAGAGGTCGCTGCGGATCACCTGGATCGCGACGATGACGAACAGCCACAGCACGGCCAGGAAGCCCAGCCGCATGACCGTGAGGGTCAGTTCTGACATGACCGTCCCGCCAGTCGGTGAGCGAGGCGAGCGAACAATTCGGACACTACCCTTCGACCTGCCGGTAGACGATGGTGGTGGAGCCCACGACGATTCGGGATCCGTCGCGGAGCGTAGCGCGCTGGGTGTGCTGTCCGTCCACCACGATGCCGTTGGTGGACCCCAGGTCGAGCACCATCGAAGGGCTGCCGGGCCGGATCTCGGCGTGCTTGCGGGAGACCCCGGGGTCGTCGATCCGCACGTCGGCCTCGGTCGAGCGGCCGAGCACGCAGGCGGAGCCGGTGATCTGGTGGCGGGAGCCGTTCACCTCGATCCAGCGGCGGACCGAGGTACCGCCGTGGCCGGCGCCGGGGAGGTTGCGGACGTTGCCGCCGGCGGGTGCGGGGGGGCCCGGGGGCATCGCGGGGGGCGCCGCCGGCGGCGGGGGCGCGCCGTACTGCCCGGCGCCGGGCTGCTGCCACGGAGCGCCGGGGGCCGGGGCGGCCGGCGGGCGCTCGTAGCCGGGCTGCTGCGGCTGCGGGGCGTACTGCTGGGGCTCCTCGGCGGCGAGGGTGCGGCTGCGGACCCGGTACAGGCCGGTGTCGAGGTCGTCGGCCTTCTCCAGGTTCACCTGGAGCGGGCCCATGAAGGTGTACCGCTGGGCCTCCGCGTACTCGCGGACCATCCCGGCCAGCTCGGTGCCGAGCTGTCCGGAGTAGGGGCTGAGGCGCTCGTGGTCGTGCGGGCTCAGCTCGACGATGAAGTCGTTCGGCACGACGGTGCGGTCGCGGTTCCAGATGCTCGCGTTGTTGTCGCACTCGCGCTGCAGCGCTCCGGCGATCTCCACGGGCTGGACCTCGGACTTGAACACCTTGGCGAAGGTGCCGTTGACGAGACCCTCAAGTCGCTGCTCGAACTTCTTCAGCACTCCCATGGGGCACCCCCTTCCAGGGTTCGTTCGCCTGCCTGCCGGCCGGATCCCGCCGGGGAACCGGTCGTGCCTACTTGCGGTACTTCCGTACTGATCGTATCCACGCCGGGCCCATCCGTACGGTTCCCGGACCGTGTGGTGCCCGGGGGTGGGCTCGGACACACAGGGTGACGCATTCCGGGTACGGCACGCCAGGTGTGCCGGTCGGAGCCGCCGCCCGTCCCTCGGGCACGCGTTCGTCGGGCACCCGTTCGGATGCGGTCGGTCTCGTCGGAGAACCGATTCGGAGCAGCCCTCCGGGTCGTGCTAATGTTTTCCACGTCGGAAGGGCCGCCCCGAAAGGGAGGCCGGAACGAAGAAGCGCGAAGTCCTCATGGTACCGAGCGGTTCGGAAGATCGGTCGGCAACGAGGACAACACCCATGCGCGGGTGGCGGAATAGGCAGACGCGCTGGATTCAGGTTCCAGTGCCCGAAAGGGCGTGGGGGTTCAACTCCCCCCTCGCGCACAGCGAAGCCCCGCAGATCTACGGATCTGCGGGGCTTTCTCGTTTCCCCGGCTTCGCCGGATCGTTCCGGCCCGGCCGGGCGCTTCGGTTCAGGAGCGGGTGGCGGGCAGCTCGGCGCGGACCTCGAAGCCGCCGTCGTGGGTGGGGCCGGCGGTGAGGGTGCCGCCCAGCAGCTGGGCGCGCTCGCGCAGGCCGACCAGGCCGTGGCCGCCGCTGGGGAGGGTCTCGGCCGGGTGCACCGGCGGGGCGTCGTTGCGGACCTCGACCCGCAGCCGACGGCCCTTCGCCCGGACCTTCACGTGCACCGCCGCCTCCGGGGCGTACTTGGTGATGTTGGTGAGCGCCTCCTGCACGGTGCGGTAGGCGGCCCGCTGCACCGCCTCCGGCCAGGGGCGGTCGCCGGGGTTGAGCTCGGCGTCGGCGGCCAGGCCGCTCTCCTCGATCAGCCGGGGCAGGTCGGCCAGCCGGGGCTGCGGGGCCAGCGGGGCGTCCGGCACGCCGCCGGTGCCGCGCAGCACCCCGACCATCTGGCGCAGCTCGTCCAGGGTCCGGACGGACAGCTCGCGGATGGTGCGGGCGGTGGTCACGGCGGCCGGGTCGGTGGTGCTGACCTGGAGCGCGCCGGCCTGGATGCTGATCAGGCTGACCTGGTGCGAGACCACGTCGTGCATCTCCCGGGCGAGCCGGCCGCGTTCGGTGATCAGCACCCGCTCGGCCAGCAGCCGGCTCTCCCGCTCCTGGCCGCGGGTCAGCTCGTCCAGCCGGGCGGCCAGCTCGCGGCGGGTGCGGGCGAGCAGCCCGGTGGCGGCCGGGCCGGCGGCCAGCATCACGGCCTGGATGGCGTCGAGGGCGGTGGCCCGGCTCAGGTCGAAGACGTCGGCGGGCAGTGGCCAGTGGAAGAACTCGACCAGGGCGAAGAGGACGCCACAGGCGACCACGATCCGCGGGCGGGGGCGCTCGGCGGCCACCGTGTAGACGGCGGTGATCGGGGCCAGCCAGATCTCCTCCACCCAACTGCCGGGCATGGTGAGCAGCAGCACCGTGACCGGGAAGCGGCGGCGCCAGAACAGTGCGAGGGCGGCCACGGTGGAGAGGGTCAGCTGCCACCAGGTGGTGTCGCGGGCCACCAGGGCCGCGTCCAGCAGGGAGTACAGGACGGGCAGCAGCAGCATCAGCCAGGGCGCGGTGCACCAGGCCGGGAGCCGTCGGGACGGCAGCGGGTCGGCGGTCGTCATGCCCCGTCGCCGGGCTTGGGCCGGACCAGGCCGGCCCGGTGGGCGAGGACGGCGGCCTGCACCCGGTTCGCGGCGCCGAGCTTGCCGAGGATCGCGCTGATGTGGTCCTTGACGGTGCCGGTGCCGAGGAAGAGGCGGTCGGCGATCTCGGCGTTGGACAGGCCCTCGCCGAGCAGCGCGAGGACGTCGAGCTCCCGGCTGGTGAGGGTGCGGGCGAGCGCGGTCGCCTCGGCGTCCGGGCCGCCGCCGTCCACGTAGCCGCCGATCACGGTGCGGGTGACGGTCGGGGAGAGGATGTTGCCGCCGGCCGCGAGCACCCGGACGGCGTGCACCAGCTGCTCGGGGGCGGTGTCCTTGAGGAGGAAGCCGGCGGCGCCGCCCCGCAGCGCGGTGCCGATGAACTCGTCGGTGTCGAAGGTGGTGAGCATCGCCACGGCGGGCGGGTCGGGCTGGGCGCGCAGGCGGCGCAGCACCGAGATGCCGTCGAGGTCGGGCATCCGGATGTCGAGCAGCACCACGTGCGGGCGCAGCCGCTGGACGTGCTCCTCGGCCTGGCCCCCGGAGCAGTCGCCGACCACCTCAAGGTCGGGGGCGGAGCCGACGATCAGGCCGAGGCCGGAACGGACCAGGATCTCGTCGTCGACGATCAGCACGCGGGTGGTGGTGATGGTGCCTCCTCGGTTCGGGCGGCCGGGTGGGGGCGGTCCGCGTGGGTCGTTTCCGAGGGTAGGGGTAGCGGGGTCGGGGCGCCGAACGTGTGGGGGATGGCGACCCCCGCCGTTCGGCGGGGGTGGGAATCCGCTACCCGGTTCACGTAATTCTCAGGCTTCGTGGGGAACCATGGAGTTGGCTGACCCTTTCCGGCCCGCTCCCCCCACCTGGGCGGACGGTCGGACGGGTGTCGCCGGTCAGTCCGTCGGGCCCGTGCGGGCGCCCGGCGCCGGGCCGTACGCGGATGCGCCCCACCATCTGATCGTTTGGAATTGAGCTGTGTCGTCCACTGTGAAGTCGGAGCCGTCCGCCACCTCTCCCGGGCCCCGGCCCGTCGGTGTGCTCGACCGCTGGCGCCCGAGGGCCGCCGTCGCCTCCGTCTGGTACCTGCGCCTGATCGCGCTGCTGAACGTGGCGACGGTGCTGCTGGTGCCCTTCCGCAACCAGGTCAGCGAGCACAACGAGGGTGAGTACTTCACCCCGTACCTGATGACCTCGGGCCTGGCCAGCGCGGTGCTGTCGGTGTTCCTCGCCATCGCGATGCGGCGGCGGAAGCGGGCCGCGTGGATCTTCAACGCGGCGCTCGGCGGGCTCTTCGCGCTGCTCTACCTGGCGCTCATGGCACTTCCGGACGAGCGTTTCCACGCGCATCCGCTCAACTACTTCTCCACGATCCTGACCTGCCTGTTCGTGCTGGCACTGCTGGTCGGGCGCAAGGAGTTCACGTCCAAGGGGGACAGCTCCAACCCGAAGACCGCGGCGGCCACCTTCGTCGGCGGGCTGCTGTTCGGCGGCCTGGCCGGTTCGCTGTTGGTCTGGGCGACCAACGAGCTGTCCGGCGCGGGTTTCTGGGACCTCTTCCGGTACTCGGTCGGCCGGATGATCACCATCACGCCGTCCGAGCACCTGCGCTCGGTGATCGCCGCGCCGACCTGGGTGAACGCCGCGATCAACGCGATGGGCGGGGTGCTCTTCCTGCTGGTGCTGTACGTGGCCTTCCGCAGCCCGCGGGGCACCGAGCTGCTGACCGCGGAGGACGAGGCGAAGCTGCGCGGGCTGCTGGAGAAGCAGGGCGAGCGGGACTCGCTCGGCTACTTCGCGCTGCGCCGGGACAAGGCGGTGATCTTCTCCCCCAGCGGCAAGGCGGCGGTCACCTACCGCGTGGTCGGCGGCGTCTCGCTCGCCTCGGGCGACCCGATCGGCGACCCGGAGGCCTGGCCCGGTGCGATCGACGCCTGGCTGGCCGAGGCCCGCGAGCACGCCTGGGCGCCGGCCGTGATGGGCGCCTCCGAGGAGGCCGGGGTGATCTACGCCCGGCACGGGCTGGACGCGCTGGAGCTGGGTGACGAGGCGATCGTCGAGCTGGACGAGTTCTCGCTGGACGGCCGCGCGATGCGGGTGGTCCGGCAGGCGTACAACCGGGTCAAGCGGGCCGGGTACACGGTGCGGATCCGCCGCCACGAGGACATCGCGGAGGCGGAGATGGCCGCGCTGGTGGCCAAGGCCGACGAGTGGCGCGACGGGGCGACCGAGCGCGGCTTCTCGATGGCGCTCGGCCGGCTCGGCGACCCGGGCGACGGCCGCTGCGTGATGCTGGAGTGCAGCGACGGCGAGGGCGAGCTCAAGGCGCTGCTGAGCTTCGTCCCGTGGGGACCGGACGGGCTCTCACTGGACCTGATGCGCCGGGCCCGGGACACCGAGAACGGCCTGATGGAGTTCATGGTGATCGAGCTGCTGCAGCGCGCCGACGAGGTCGGGCTGAAGCGGGTGTCGCTGAACTTCGCGATGTTCCGCTCGGTTTTCGAGCGCGGTTCGCGGCTGGGGGCCGGACCGGTGCTGCGGCTGTGGCGTTCCGTCCTGGGTTTCTTCTCGCGCTGGTGGCAGATCGAGTCGCTGTACCGGGCGAATGCCAAGTACCGGCCGATCTGGGAGCCGCGCTACCTGCTGTTCGAGAAGAGCAGCGAGATTCCGCGGATCGGCATCGCCAGCGCGCGCGCCGAGGGCTTCATCGTCGCGCCGAGCCTGCCCGCCCTGTTCCGACGCCGGCACGCCGGAACCGCCGTGGTGGCGCCCCGGGAGCCGGTGGCGGCCCGGGACGGGAAGGGGTAGCCCTCCGTCGGGGGGCGGAGGGGGCCGGTCGGTCGAATGGGGGTCC
Source organism: Kitasatospora sp. NPDC096140 (assembly GCF_040303045.1). NCBI lineage: Bacteria > Bacillati > Actinomycetota > Actinomycetes > Kitasatosporales > Streptomycetaceae > Kitasatospora > Kitasatospora sp. NPDC096140. Next base: position 9,702 of record NZ_JBEOUW010000070.1, on the reverse strand, counting down.
GGAGGGGGGACGAGTCTCCCCCCTGAGGATGACCCTTATCCCCATCCGTGCCGATGTGCCTTTGTTAAGAGGCTTCTAATGTTGGACTAGACGAGAGTTCGGGGATTCGGAGAAACGGCTGTGATTTTCAGGACCCACGCGGGGGGCGTGCGAAAGGGGCCGCTGGCGCTAGCCGGAACGGCCGCTGTCGCCGAGTGGGGAACGTTGTTCGTGACGGTGCGGAACACGGTGGTGCGAAAGAAGTTCGCAGCGGTTCCGTTGGCCACGCTGGCGACGTTTCTGATCCTGCTGTTCAGCATCGTCCAGCACCTGCCGGGCGGTGAGCACTTCGTCAATCGGATCGGGGTGGTGCGGGCGGCGCTGCCGCTGGACGTCTCGCTGCTGCGGACTCCGCTGTCGCTGTACGTCCCGGCGCTGGACCTGCCGGTCTGGGGGGCGCTGGCCCAGGTGTTCGTGGTCTTCGCGATCGCCGAGATCGTGCTCGGCCGGCGGATGACCCTGGTGGTCGCCTATACCTGCACGCTGGCGGGCACGCTCTTCGCCCGGGTGGGCGTCGCGATCGGGCCGCACCACCTGTTCGGCTTCCCGAAGTGGGTCGCCTACGTGCGGGACACCGGGCCGTCGGCCGCGGTGGTGGCGCTGGCGATCTGCATCGCGTTCCGGTGCCGGGCCTGGTTCACCGCCTGCCTGGTGGTGGCCGTGATGGTCGGCGAGGCGGTCGTGCTGCCGAACCTCGCGGGCCTGGAGCACGTGGTCGCGGTGATCACCGCGCTGCTGATCGCCGTCTCCGTCGAGGTCTTCGGGGACTTCTGGCCGCGGGTGCTGGCCGGGGTCGGCGCCGCCACCTCGGTGGCCACGGCCGCCTCGCGGGAGGTCGCGGTGGAGGCCCGGCGGCGCCGGCCGGCCGGGGCGCTCATCCCCTGACGGACAACCGTCCACGCCTGACGGCCGCGTACGGACACCCGTACGCGGCCGTCAGGCGTGCGGGAGGGGCAGTTCGAACCAGACGACCTTGCCGACGGCCTTGCGGGCGGTGCCCCAGCGTTCGGCGAGCTTGGTGACCAGGGTGAGGCCGCGGCCGGTCTCGCCGAGCTGCTCGGCCGGCTCCAGCGAGGGCAGGTTGTGGTTGTCGTCGCTGACCTCGACCAGCAGCTTGTCCACCCGGATCAGCTGCAGCTGGACGCGGTCCCGGGCGACCCGCACGGCGTTCGTCACCAGCTCGCTGACCAGCAGCTCGGTGGTGTCGCTGAGGGCCTCCAGGTGCCATCCGGCCAGCTGCTCGCGGACCAGCGAGCGGGCGCGGCGGACCTCGCGCTGGTCCACCGTGAGGTCCCAGGTGGCCACCTCGGACGGGGCGACCCCGTCGAAGCGGGCCACCAGCAGGGCCACGTCGTCCTTGCGGTCGTCCGTGTGCAGGCGGCGCAGCACCTCGTCGCAGGCCTGCTCGGGGCTCTGCTGCGGGTCGATCAGGTTGCCGCAGAGCGCGGCGAGGCCCGCTCCTATGTCCCCGCCCCGGACCTCGACCAGGCCGTCGGTGCACAGCACCAGCATCGAGCCGTCCGAGACGTCGATGGTCTTGGCGACGAACGGCACCCCGCCGACGCCGATCGGCGCGCCGGCCGGGATCTCCAGCAGCTCGCCGGTGCCGTCCGGGTGCACCAGGACGGGCGGGACGTGGCCGGCGCTGGCGAGCTCGCAGGTCCGGTTGATCGGGTCGTAGACCGCGTACAGGCAGGTCGCGAGGTGGTCGTCGCCGAGCTTGTGGGCCAGGTTGTCCAGGTGGCGCAGCAGCTGGCCGGGCGGCAGGTCCAGGGCGGCGAGGGTCTGCATGGCGGTGCGGAAGCGGCCCATCGCGGCGGCCGAGTGGATGCCGTGGCCCATCACGTCGCCGACCACCAGGGCGACCCGGCTGCCGGGCAGCTGGATCGCGTCGAACCAGTCGCCGCCGACCTCGGCCTTGGGGTCGCCGGGCAGGTAGCGGTGGGCGATCTGCACCCCGGGGATCTGCGGCGGGCGGGTCGGGATCATCGAGCGCTGCAGGGTGGTGGCGACCCTCGCCTCGGCGCGGTGCAGCCGGGCGTTGTCCAGCGACAGCGCGGCGCGGACGGCCAGTTCCTTGAGGGTCGCGGCGTCGCTCTCGTCGAAGGGGGCGCGGTCGGGCAGCCGGAGCAGCTTGAGGATGCCCAGCACGGTGCCCCGGGCGGAGAGCGGGACGACCAGCATCGAGCGGCCGGAGACCACCGGGGCCAGCCGGGCGCCGCCGAGCGCGATCGCGTAGTCGACCGCGACGTCGGCGCTGACCACCGGGACCAGCACCGGCTGGTTCAGCTGCAGGGCCATCCCGGGCGGGGTGCGGCGGGGCATGCTGACCAGCGAGCCCTCGGTGAGCACGTGGTCCCAGGCGCCGCCGGTCTGGTTGTAGACCAGGGCGACCCGGCGCAGCATGGTGTCGTCGTCCGGGCGGGCGACCGGCAGCTCGGAGTCCGAGATCAGCCCGTCCACCAGGTCCACGCAGGCGAAGTCGGCGACCCGGGGGACCAGCACCTGGCACAGCTCGTGCGCGGTGAAGCCGAGGTCCAGGGTGGTGCCGACCTTGCCGCCGACCTCGTTCAGCAGCGCCAGCTGCTCGCCGGCCTGGCCGTTGGTGAGGAACGGGCCGAGCCGTCCGGACGGCGGGCCCTCGGCGCTCGCGGGCGCGGGGACCGGGACGGGCACGGCGGCGGGCGGGGCCTGGTCGGCGCGGAGCGTCGGGTGGTCCGTGGCGGACGACTCGACGGCGGCTCGGTCGATGGTGGCTCCTCCTCCCGTGGGTGTGGGCACCTCCCGGCCGGAGGCCGGGGGAGGCACGGACGGGCCGCCGCCCGCGGCGGCGCCGCTGACGGCGGCGACGGGCTGGGCGACGGGCTGGGGGACGGACAGGTCGGCGGCCTCGCGCGGGGCGGTGTCGCGCGGGGTGGTGTCGCGCTGGGCTGTGTCGCGTTGGGCCGGGAGCTGAGCGGTCGGACGGCGGCCGGGCGCGGTCTGCTCGGGCTGCGGCGGCGGGCCGACCCGGGCGGCGCGCTGCTGCGGCGTCGGGTAGCGGCGGCCCAGGCCGGCGGCCGCGTGCGCCGTCCCGGTCTGCGCGTCGGCGGGCAGCACCGGGAGCACGGTGACCGCGTCCAGCCGCAGGGCGGGCAGCCCACCGAGCCCGATCGCGGTCAGCATCGCCGGGCGGTGGGCGGCGGGCAGCAGCCGGGCCAGCGGCTCGGGCACCCGGTCGCTGGGCGCGGTGAGGGTGGCAGCCAGCCCGTGGAAGCCGCCCCGGGCGGCGGGGGCGGCGGCGAACGGCAGCAGCCGCTCGCCGAGCGCCAGCCGGGGGCCGGCGGTGCGCAGCGGGCGGGCGTCGGCGGCCAGGGCGAGCAGCCCGCCGGACGGGCCGGGCAGTGGGTAGGCCCACCAGAGCACGTCGCGCTGGTGCTCCTCGCGGTCGGTGACGGTCAGCCGGCCGGCCCAAGGGCGGCCGGCCGCGGTCAGCTCGGCGAGGGTGTCGAAGGCGTCGCAGGCGCGGCGGACGGAGCACCGGCCGAGCGCCCGCGACTCCACCGCGGGCAGCAGGCCGGAGGCCGGGCGGTCGTGGGCGACGTCGGCGCGGTGCCCGAACAGCTCCTCGGCGGCCCGGCCCCACTGCGCGATCCGGCCGGACCGGTCGACCTGGACGAGGGCGAGCCGCAGCAGGGCGGCCACGCCCGTCGGGTGGTCGCCCGGTTCGGTTCCGTCGGCCGCCGGACGCGGTGTGGAGTTGGACTCGGCCACCATGGATTCGGTCTGCTCCCGCCTGGCCGCCACGCCTGGAGGCGGCCGTCTCTCCGGAGGAAGGCACGCTGCGGATACCAGCGAAGCACGGACCGGGCCGGGCTTGATACCGAAACGGGGAGATTCCTCAGTATCGGTTGCGTGTCGCGCGTCGCGCGCCGGTCCGTACCCCCGGTTCACCCGGACGGGGCTTTCGCGCGCGGCGGTAGGGTGGCAGGCCGGACCGCCCGTGCGGCGGCCCCGCAGGACGCAGCCGCCCGGACGAGACAGAGGCGAGAAGTGAGCGCGCAGAGCCCCGCCCGCTGGACGGACCCGGAGCAGCAGGAGCTGGAGGAGCGGGTCGCCGCCGCCGAGCTCGCCTGGCTCAGCATGGACGTGGACGTGCAGACGCTGCGGGTCGAGATCGACAACTTCGCCCTGATCCACCACCAGCTGCTCGGCCCGCTCTACGCCCGGCTGGACGAGCTGGACGCACTGGTCGCCGAGGCGGTCGCGGCCCGCACCGGCCGGCCCGAGGACCTGCGCCGGGCCGCCGAGGCACGGCAGCAGGTCGAAGAACTGCCGGACCTGGACGCGCTGTTCGACTCCGTCCAGGAGCAGCGGGAGCAGTCCGGCCGGGGGGAGGAGGCGGCCCCGCCGCCGCCCGCCGCGCCGACCCGGGTGCGGCCCGGCAAGGAGGCCCAGCGGATCTACCGCGAGCTGGTCCGCCGCGCCCACCCCGACCTGACCACCGACCCGGCCGAGCAGCAGCGCCGGGCCGCCTTCCTGGTCAGGGTCAACGAGGCCTACGCGTTCGGCGACGCCGCCGCACTGGAGGGCCTGGCCGCCGAGTGGTCCACCGCGCCCGAGGCCGCCCCCGCCGTCGACGCCCCCGACCGGTCGGACTGGCTGCGCCGCCGGCTGGACTGGCTGACCGCCAAGATCGCCGAGACCGCCACCGAGCAGGTCCGGCTGGAGCTGACCCCGATGGGCCAGCTGCTCGCCCTCGCCCCGCAGGACCCGGACCGGCTGCTGGAGCAGCTCGCCGAGGAGCTGCTGGCCAAGGCCGCCGACCGGCAGGCCGAGCTGGAACGGCTGCTCGGCGGCCCCGGCCCGGTGGACGGCGACGGTTCCCAGCCGGTGGGCGACAATGGCACGGACCCGATCCACCCCCAGCCTTCCCACGCCCAGGAGAGCCACACGATGTTCGCGCAGATCCCCACCGCCGACGCCGCCGCCGTGCCCGCCGACGCCGCCCTGCTGGACGTGCGCGAGCAGGACGAGTGGGACGCCGGGCACGTGGACGGCGCGCTGCACATCCCGCTGGGCCAGGTGATCGCCCGGCTCGGCGAGCTGCCCGACGAGAAGCTGTACGTGCTCTGCCGGGTCGGCGGCCGCTCCGCGCAGGTCGTCCAGTACCTGGTCCAGCAGGGCCGGGACGCGGTGAACGTGGACGGCGGGATGCACGCCTGGCAGGGCGCCGGCCGTCCGATGGTGAGCAGCACCGGCCAGGACGCCTTCGTCCTTTAGGGGCCCGTCTTCAAGGGGCCCGTCGGCAAACCCCCGCCCGGCACCCGGTAGGGCAGGATGGGCGCGCGCGAGCGCGCCGGTACCGGGCCGGGGGTGCCCGCCGACCGGGCTGGGGAGGCCATGACGGAGACGACGGACCGGCCGGCCGCGGGGAGGGCCTGGTCGAAGCCCGCGCAGCTCGTCCTCGGCCTCGCCGGGGCGGCCCTGATCGGCGGCACCGGCCTGTTCCTCGCCGCGGTGTTCCTGCACGTCGCGCCCGCCAACGCGCTGTCCCGGCAGTACCGGACCGCGGTCGACGGCGTGGTGTACCCGGAGTTCGAGCAGAACTGGAAGCTGTTCGCCCCCAACCCGCTGCAGCAGAACGTCGGCCTGGACGCCCAGGTGCGGACCGTCGCGCCCGGCGGTGCGACCACCACCCGCGACTGGACCGGGCTGACCGCGCAGGACATCGCCGCGATACGGGGCAACCCGGCGCCCAGCCACGTCGACCAGAACCTGCTGCGCCGGGCCTGGGACTTCTACGACGGCTCGCACAACCCGCAGGACGAGACGCCGGCCAACGCGCGCGGAAAGCTCGCCGAGCAGTACCTGAAGCGGATCGCGCTGCAGCGGATCGGCCGGGAGGCGGGCGGCGAACGGATCCTGGAGATCAGGTTCCGGGTGACCACGGTGACCGTGCCGCCGCCGTCCTGGAGCGGCGAGGCCGCGCCGCCGGAGCCCAAGGTGCGGGAGCTGCCGTGGTGGCCGGTCGCGGACGAGGACTACCGGGGACTGCTCGGATGAACGCGGTGTCGGCGCGGGACCCCCGGCCGGACGGCGCTGCGGTGCCGGACGCCGCGGCGCCGGCGGACGGCGTCCCGCGGCAGGCCGCCGCCGGGCAGCCGCCCGTCCCCGGGCCGGACGCGCCGGCGCCGCGCGGGCCCAGGGCGACCGAACTGATCGGACGGGCCGTCGGGGCCTTCACCGGGCGGGTGCTCGGACGCCACCAGGCCGCGGCGGTGCGGATCGGGTTCGGGCTGGTCTGGCTCGCCTACCTGCTGCGCGAGTGGCCCAACCGGCGGGTGCTGTACGGCGACCGCTCCCCCTGGTCGATGGAGCTGGCAGACCGGCTGCTGGGGGACGACGGGGCGTTCACCGTGCTGCCCTGGTTCGGCGGCCGGCCCTGGTTCGAACTGGTCTACCACCTGGCGGTGCTGGCGGCCCTCGGCGTGCTGCTGGGCTGGCGGACCAGGGCGAGCACCGTGCTGTTCCTGGTGACGGTGCTGTCGCTGCAGAACCGCGACGTCTTCCTCGGCGACGGCGGCGACAACGTCGTCCACCTGATGGCGGTCTACCTGGTCTTCACCCGTTGCGCCGAGGTCTGGTCGCTGGACGTCCGGCGGGCTCGGCGCACCGGGCGGGGCGGCCCCGGCGGGGTGGCGCTCTGGGCTGTCCTCGGGGCCGTCCTGGCGGTCTGCCAGTTCGGCGGCTTCGCCGGCGGGAACCTGACCTGGACCAGCCCGGACTTCCCCCACCTCGGCTGGTCGCCGCTGTTCTGGGGACTCTGGGCGGTCGCCGGGGTCTGGTGGACCGTCGGGCGGCTGCGGCCGGACGGCGAGCTCCGGGCGGTGCTCGACGCGCTGGCCACCATGGTGCACAACTGCGCGATGCTGGTGATCGCCGTCGAGGTGGTGCTGATCTACGCCACGGCCGGCTGGTACAAGGTGCAGGGCTCGCGCTGGCAGGACGGCACCGCGCTCTACTACCCGGTGCACCTGGACTACTTCACCCCCTGGCCCGGGCTGTCCGCGCTGGTCGGCTCGGCGCTGCTGCCGGTCTTCCTGATCTCCTACGGCACCGTGGTCCTGCAGGTGGCCTTCCCGTTCACGCTGCTCGACCGGCGGGTCAAGAACGTTCTGCTGGCCGTCATGATGCTGGAGCACATCGGGATCGCGGTGGTGCTCGGGCTGCCGGTGTTCTCGCTGGCGATGATCGCCGCGGACGCGGTGTTCCTGCCGACCGGGGCACTGCTGTGGGCGGCCTCGCGCGTGCGTCGGATCCGTACCAGCCTGATCCGGCGGGAGCCCGGGCCCTAGGATGTCGGTATGTCCTGGTTCGCCGCACTTCGTGACACCGCGCGGACCGGACTCACCCTGGACCGGGCGCTCACCGACCCCAAGCGGGCCGTGCGCGGGGCGGTCGCCGTCGCGCTGGTGCTCTTCCCGACGCTCGCGCTCGGCGGCGTCCCGCTCGCCACCTCGGCCGCGATGGGGGCGTTCATCGCCGGCTCGGCCACCTTCCAGCGCAGCTTCCGGCCCCGCGCCAGCCTCGCCGTCGCGGCCGGCCTCGGACTCGGCATCAGCACCTTCCTCGGCTACCTGGCCGCCGGGGTGTACGGGCTGTTCCCCGTGCTGCTCGCGGTGTGGGCCTTCGGCGCCGGGCTGTCCTGGGCGCTCGGGCCCACCGCCGGGGTGGTCGCGACCAACACGGTCTCGGTGATGCTGATCGTCGTCCAACTGCCGGTCAGCACCGTCACCGCGCTCGGCCACGGCCTGGTCGCCGCCCTCGGCGGGGTCGTCCAGGCCGTCGTCATCACCGTCTGGCCGATCGGGAGTTGGACCGCCCAACGCGCCGCCCTCGCCGACACCTACGCCGAACTCGCCGACTACGCGCACCGTTTGCGGCAGGACCCGACCGCGCACGTCGACCCGGAACCGTTCATGACCGCCCGGCACGCCTCCGCCGTGACGCCCTGGCAGGACCGCCACCGGCCGCCCGAACTGCGCGGCCTGCGCGGCCTCGCCGAACGCGTCCGGCCCACCCTCGCCGCGCTCGCCGACCCCAAGGTCGGCGCCCCCGGCGAAGGGCCCGAACGCGACCGGGCCCGGGAGGTGCTGGCCGCCGCCGCCGAAGTCATGGACGCCCTCGCCCGGGCGATCCGCACCGGCGACCCCGTCCGGCTCCCCCGGTCCGCGCCCGCGCTCACCCTGATCCGGCCGGACGACGAGGGACCACGGCTGCGGGGCGCCGCCCGGCGGTCCGCCCGACGGCTCGGCGGACTGCTGCGGAAGGCCGCGGACACCCTGGACCGCAACGACGCGGACACCATCACCACCCCCGTGGTCGGCGCCGGCGGGGCGCTGCACAAGCCGACGATCGGCCGGATGCTGCCCGTCGCCGCGCGGACCGTCCGGCGGCAGCTGCACCCCCGTTCGGCGATCTTCCAGCACGCCGTACGGCTCGCCGGGGTGGTCACCGCCGCCTACCTGCTCGCCCGGCTGGCCGGGTTCCACCACGGGTACTGGGCGCCGATGACCGCCGCCATGGTGATGCGGCCGGACTTCGCGCAGACCTACAGCCGGGGCGTCGCGCGGCTGGCCGGGACGGTCGTCGGCGTCGCGGTCTCCACGCTGGTGGTGCAGCTGGCCCACCCCGGGGAGTGGGTGCTGGCCGCGCTCGCGGTGGTCTGCATCGGCGGGGCGTACCTCGCGTTCCGGACCGGGTACGCGCTGACCACCGTCGGAATCTCCACCTACGTGGTGTTCCTGCTCGGGCTGCAGGAAGGGAACCCGCTGGTCACGGCCGTCGAACGGGTCGGGCTCACGCTGCTCGGCGGATCGATCGCGCTGGTCACGTACGCGCTGTTCCCCACCTGGCAGACCGCGCGGCTCGGGGAACGGCTCGCCGAGTGGCTCGCCGCCGCCGGGCGGTACGCGGGAGCGGTGATCGCCTGCTACGAGACACCGGCGGCGCCGCGGGGGCGGGCCGTGCGGAGCGCGCTGCTGGACTCGCGGGAGGCGCGGTCCGAACTCATCCAGGCGATGCAGCGGGCCGACGCCGAACCGGGGCGGCACGAATCCGGACTGGAAGGGGTGAGCCGGCGCCAGATCGACCGGGCCGTGGCGGCGGTCGGAGCGCTCGGGCGGGCGGCGGTGCTGCTGGAGGCGCACCTGCCGGTGACGGACGCCGATCCGGTGCCGGGGACGGCGGCGTACGCGGAGGAGCTGCGGCTCGCCACGGCGCTCGCGGCGGCGGCGCTGCTGACCGGGCAGGCGGTGGAGTTCGGAGCGGTGCGGGCGGCGCAGGCCTGGCTGGAGGAGGGGCTGGCGGGGGCGCCGGCGGGGGTTCAGCGGGACGTGGTGCGGGCGGGGGTGCGGTTGGTGGGGCAGGCGTTGCGGGATCTGGAGCGGGCTTTGCGGGGCAGTGCGGAGGGGCGGTAGGGGGTGGGCTTTCGGGAGGGTGGGGTGGACGGACGGGGTCGGCTCCGGGGGTGGCCGCTCCGGGGGCTGGATGATTTTCAGACTGCCGACTCTGGGGGTGCGGGGTCGGGCGCCGTTGGCAGTCTGAAAATCACCCGCAACGCCCCTCTCCGGGCCACCCCCTGCGCCGCCCCCGTCCGTCCCCGCAGCGCGTCCCTCTCGC
>NZ_JBEOUW010000069.1:0-30724 GCF_040303045.1 Kitasatospora sp. NPDC096140 | reverse complement strand
GGGACCTCGGTCCAGTTCGACCAGGTACCGGTGGTGTAGTCGGCGTCCTTGGCGAAGACCTGGCCGCTCGCGCCGAGCGCGAAGACGTGCACCTTATTGCCGTCCGCCACGCTGGTCAGCGCCTTCAGGCCGCTGCCGTCCAGGCGGCCCCAGCTGCCGGTCCAACCGCTCCCGGAGGCCGCGTAATTGCCCTCCGTCCCGTACAGTGCGCCGTCCGAACCGACGATCTGCAGGTGGACGGTCGTCCCGGTGACCGCGGCGGCGGGCCGAACGAACGGACGGAGCGGGAGAAGCGGGGGGTATCCCGGTGGGGCTGGCCCGGGACCTCAACGTTGGGGGAACGACGGCCAGGTGCCCGTCGGCGTAGGCGGTGGGCAGCCCGGCGCCGGCGAGGTCGGACTCGAGGATCAGGTTGTGGACCTGGTGGGCGCCGACAGAGTTTCCGTTGCGGGAGCAAGCGTTGACGGCGAGGACGCGGCGGGCAGCGGGACCTGGTCGGTGAGCTGCCAGCGAACCGCGACGGCCAGGCTGCGCGGTCCGGGTTCCAGCACCCCCGCCGGGGCAGCCGCCACGTAGCCGCATGCCAGGGAACTGGCTGGGCGCCCGGGCTCTGACCGCGAGGCGGGTGCCTTCCCGATCGATGAAGCTGCTATCCCCACTCTCGCCACAGCGGTGATCGCGTCCGTGTACGCTCGCTCAGCGGTGCATGTAACACGACTGTCTGTTGGGGGAGTTGTATGGCCTTCCGGATCAAGATCGACGGCATTGGCGCCGAGGACGAGATTCGCTCACTTCGCGAATGGCTCGAAGTGAAGCCGGAGATTCGGCAGCACGCCACCATCGCCTGGCACACCGAGCCCACGACGCCCGGTCACATGTCGGGTGGCGCGATGGAGTGGCTGCAGTTTGTCACAGACAACGCGTGGAACGCCGCTAACTTCACCCTCGCCTACATCGCCTGGAGGAAGACCCGTAGGAACCCTCCAACGGTGGTCATCGAGACGAACGGAACAAGGGTCTCGATCGAAGGGTCGGACGCAGAAGTGGCCGCCCAGATCGCTCTGGCGCTCAGCAACAGCAATGGGTAGGTCCGCCGCATCACTCCCAGACCCATCGCGCTCTATGGCCGTGTTAGTCGGCGTGAGCGACTACCTGACGCTGGACCCCCTGCCACTGGTGCTGAACAACCTCGCCAGCATGCAGCGCATGCTGACTGACAAGGAGTCCTGGGGACTGCCGCTGGAGAACTGCATCGTCGTCCCGAACCCAGCGCGCCCCGCCGACGTGATCGAGCCGATCGAAGCAGCGGCCGGTGCCGCCAAGGACGCTCTTCTCATCTACTATGCGGGCCACGGTTTCAAGGATTTCGACAACGGCGCGCTATGCCTGAGCCTTCCAGATTCCAGGCCGGGTCTCGGCTACACGGCGGTGTACTACGACTGGCTGAAAAGCCCGATCGTGCGGTCGGGGGCGCCGAGGCGGATTGTGATCCTCGACTGCTGTTTCGCCGCACGAGCCTTTCCGGCGATGTCGGATTCCGGCTCCAGCGTGGCGGATCAGGCCGAAGTCGAGGGAACGTTCCTCATCGCTGCCGCCGGAGAGACGGAGGAGGCCAAGGCGGACGATGGCGAGGGGCACACCGGGTTCACAGGGGAACTGCTGCGGCTGGTCGAGTCGGGTGTCGAGCAGGGGCCCCCGCTCCTGGACCTCACCACGTGCTTCAACCAACTTGTCAGACGCCTGCGAGCGAAGTCGCGGCCGCTGCCCCAGCAGCGCACCTTCAATTCCGCGGGAAACATCGCGCTGGCATGGAACAAAGCACACGTGCCTAAGACCGTTGCCAGTAGGAGAAAACCCCAGGACAAGAAACTGGGTCTCGTACACGGCAACGTCGTAGAGAAACTCAACGACACCGAACCCCTAGCACGCCAGCTGAAGGCAACTCCGGCTGCTACGGCCAAGAGGTTGGTCAGCCTACGGACCAACGGCCGCGCGGAGGCACTCGCGAAGGCGATCCGCTACATCGTCGACAGCCCCTCGCTCGATGCGGTACGGGTGGCCATGCACTGCCAGTCCCGCAGCGGCACCGAAATTTCCTACGCTCTGTTCGCCGAAATGGCCTGGGGTTCCCCCACCCGGATCCCGGAATTCCTTGGGAAGATGTGGGACCTCCGGTGGGGTAAGGCGGCCGGGCTGCTGCTGGCCTCCTTGGCCCTGGCACCAGACACTTCCCGGCATCTGGCCGAGGAGTCGCTGCGCCACAACGACATGGCGGCCTATGCGGGCCGCATCACCTTTCAGGGTGTTCAGGATGACGTGCCCGTACTGGCCCGCCTGATCTACGCGCTGGGCATGACGGGTCGGCACTCCGACTGGACCCGGCTTCGCCTTCTCCTGCCCGAGAGCGTCAGAGCACAGAAGCCCGAGGCTTTCCCGCTCTCAAAGCCGGAGCCACCCCCGCCGCTCCTTCTGCCCGCCAATGTCGGGTGGAAGGACCTGCCTCCCGGAATGGCTGAGGAGTTCTCCCGCGTGGCTACCACCGTGCTCGGAAGCCGTGTGAGCCTGCCAGACGAACTTCGGGAAGCCGTGCTGCGGATCGCCTTGCAGAGACCGCAGGACGAGGACCTGGCAACGCTCTTCACCATCGAGCGGGCCCGCCTTGAACACCGGCCGCTACAACCTTTGGTGGAGCTCATGCGCCGGGCGGCTTCCTCGGGCGGGTGACACGCCAAACCGCCGCTCGGGCGCGCGAAGCTCTCCCTGCAGAGGTTCTCACCAATTCTGCCCGCGCCCGAAATGATGTGCTCGCTGGTCCAGGTCCGGCAGCACCCGCTGTCCGGCCGGGCCTGCGGCCTGGCGGCGCGGACCGGAGCGGCGGGAGCCGGAACGGAGGTGCGGACGGACGTCAGCGACGGCGGGGCTGGGTGGGAGCGGTCATTCCTAGGCTGAGCCGGTGCGCTTCACCACCGCTACCCCGGCGCTATGCCCCGCCGCACCTGCCCGCGACGTCCGTTCCCGTGAACATCGTGCGGCAGGTCAGCGCCACTGGTAGGACGCGCTGGTCATCGCCGGGAGCAGCAGCGGGCCGCCCGCGGCGGTGTCGGGCTGGACGGCCTGGTCGAGGACATCGCCGACGTCCGGGTACAGGTGGAGGCCGGCCGCGTCGGCCACCGGCAGCCAGACCACCGGGGCCTGGCCGGGGTCGTCCTGCTCGACCGCCGCAACGGCCTGCACCAGGTGGTCGGGCAGGTGGGCAACGTAGACCAGGTGCCGACGCCGGAACGGCTCCACCTCGCCCGGCCGCTCGGTCTCCTGGTCCTGGACGAAGTGCAGGACCGGCGGCGCGGGCAGCACCGCCAGGTCAAGGCCGAGCTCCTCGAGGAGCTCCCGGCGCAGCGCGTCGGCCGGTTCCTCGCCGACTTCGTCCTCGACCACGCCGCCGGGCAGCGAGTGCTGGAGGCCGGCCTCCCGCTGGCGGCGGATCAGACAGACCCGGCCGTCGTGGACGAGCACCGCGCACACCCGCACCCGGACCGCCCCGGCCACCGTGCCGGCGGTCACCGCCGGGCCCAGGCCGGGCAGGCCGGCTTGTGCCAGGTGGTGCGCACGACCACCCCGCCCGGGGTCAGGTGCTCGCTGGACCAGGTCCGGCAGCACCCGGCGCTGCCCGGCCGGGCCGGGGCCGGCGGCCATCCGGCGCGGACCGGGAAGGCAGGCGCGGACGCGGTGGGCGCGGCCGGGCGGCGGCGACGGCGCCTGGTGATGGGTGTCGTCATGTCGCAGGCTCTGCCCATCACGCCACCGAGCCGAACCCCGCCGCCACCCGGACGGAGCAGCGCAGTCCGTTCTAACCGGCCGCTGACCTGCGACGACGCCCGAAACTCACCGGGTCGAGGCGGGCATCACCAGCGGCCCGCGGCGAAACTCACCGGCCCCGGGGCGAAACTCCCCAGTGCAGGTCAGCGGGGGTGCCGAAACTCCCCAGTGCAGGTCAGCGGCCTGCACCGGGGATAGGGCCGGGTCAGGACCGGCGCCACCAGGAGCCGGTGCGCTTCGCCTCGGCGGCCGCGGCTTCGGCGGCGGCCCGCTCGCGCTCGGCGGCCTCCCGCGCCTTCTGGTCGGCGTTCTCCAGGCCACGGGCGGTATAGAAGGGCTTCGCGGCGGCGCCGCCGACGCGGCGCTGACCGTATCGGTGGTCTGTCGGGCCTGGTGGGCGGGCTGCGGGCGCATCCGGCGACGTCCCGGCAGTGACTCTTTGGCGTCGCCGCAACGCGTGCGCGGACATGACCCTTACCTCCTCCCGCGACAGCCCCGTGCCGGTCCAGACCGATACGGGGATACCGCTTGAAACCGCCCTTGTTGTCGAGTCCGGCTCTGGCAGGTCACACCTCAGTGCAGCAACCGGAGCGACCCGGCCAACCAGACCGAGCCTCGCGAAGCAGCAAGCCAGCACCACACGCCCCCACACGGTCGGAGCGCACCACCCACGCGGCGAGCCGGTCCCGCCCGGACGCCACGGGCAGCACCAACAGACCCAAGTCCCGCGCGACGCGCACCCCGTCCGCGCCCCGAGCACCTACGGCCCGGACGTCCAGGCCGAGCGCGAACAGCCGGACCCGACGCACAAGCCCGGACCAGTCGTCCGGCCACCGCCCGGCCCCAAGAGACGGGCCCCACAGGATGAGCCGCCTCGGGGCCCTGGCAGGATCGGAACCCGCGGTGCGTGCCGCATCCCATTGCCCGCGGCGCGCACCGCACAGGGCACCTCAGCAGCAGTCCGCGTGCCCAGCGGACCGTCACCACCCCGGACGCGGCCGATCCCCTTGCCCAGCCGGGACACTGCAATCCCGTGCTGCCGGTGCCGCTCTCCCCGACCGACGGACCGGCTCTGTCGGCGACCGGGGCCGATCCTGCCCCGGGGCCGATCCGAGCACCCGCGACAGGACCCGCACAGCAGGCGGCGCAGCACGGACGGCGAGCAGCAGCCCGGACCCAACAGACCGGGCAGCGACCGCCCGATCGACCGAGAATGGCCGGCCAGCAAGCCCGAGCCGGCCAAGGCCGAGCGAAGCCGGGACGGGGGCGGGGCACAGGCGCAGCACGGCGGACCAGGACCAGGACCAGGACCAGGACCGCAGAACGGGGCAGGCCATCGACCAGGCGCAGCGTGCAGCCAGCCGGCGGGCCGACGCTCGGGCAGGATCGGCGGGCCGGCCCGGTGGCGGGGCCCCGAAGGGGTCAGCGGTCGCCGGGTTCCCTCATCAAGGCGTCGCGGCCGCCGTCGGTCAGCTGAGCCCACCGCTCGTACTCCTGGCGGACATACGGCCGCGCCGATGTCTGCCATGCGGGCGAGCCGGGCGCGGCCGGGCCCAGGACGAACCGGCCGTCGGCCAGGTCGAAGGCCAGCAGCTCGTACGCGGTGCGCGCGGCCTCCGTGGTGTCGCACTCGTCACCGCTGCGCAGCGCCAAGCGGTCGGCGAGCGCCGCCCGGCGCAGCCGGAACTCCCGTTCCAGGGAGGCGCGCGGGTATTCGCCGTCGTGCCTGAGGCGGTCTGGAGGCGGGTCACCGCGGTCTTCTCGGCTACCAGTCCCAGCGCGGCGGCATACGCGGCCTCCGGGGCGGGGGCTTCGGTGCCCTCGTCCGTGTGGGGGTGGTGACCGGTCACTGGCGATGGCTCCTCAGGTGGTGGGTGATGAAGTACGTTGCAGGCCAGGGCCCTTGGGCAGAGAGGATGTTCTGCGTTCGGTTCGCCGGGGCGCCAGACTACCGGCTGCGATCGCGCGGTGACGGCATGTCTACCGGGCAGTAGGGGGCACGGGACACGGTGAGCTGCAAGTGCCATGGCCTATCGCGAGTACGGCAGCGGTCAACGGGACCAGGCGCCGTGCTCGGCCGGAGCGTCCCAGGCCGGCAGCCGGGAAGAGCTTGCCGGTACCGGCCCGGACAGTGCGTGCCGGGTCCGACGGGCCGGACGGCGGCACAGCGAACCCGTGCGGGCACCAGGCGGCGCGATCGCTCCGGGTCACCTGTCCCGGCGCACGGCGCGGCTCCTCAGGCGTCAAGCTCGTGCATAGACGGGGCCAGAGAGATGGCAGCCTCCCAGCTCACGGACTCTCACGAACCATCTGACACGCTCCGGTGTAGCGGGCCAGGCCGTTCAACCACCGATGAAGGACCCGGAGCCGTACTGCTCGGTGTCACGACGGAACTCGTCCTGCCAGTGCAGGAACTCGTGGCCGCTGCCGGAAAACCTCCGCTGCAGATCCTCAGGGAGGCTACCGGTACAGGCCCTGGCCAGGAACTCCACGATCCCGTACGGCAGGACCGTCAGTTCCCCACTCTCGTACACGCACACCGGCCACTCGGCACTCGACCTGCCCTCGACTCGCCACAGGTAGTACGCACCGCCGTCGTCCATGCCCCAGTGGACGTACGACGTTCCGTCGCCCAGGACTTCGGCAATCCTGGGCTTGGCGGCCGCGCGACGGAAGGTCCCGGTGATCTCCACGATGCTCGCGCCGTACAGCCGGCGGCCCGGCACCTCTGCCGGCGCCGCAACCACCAGGAAGTCGTCGAGCGTGCCCGCACCGTAGACCGCCAGGAACTCCAGATAGTCCGGCGGCAGCCGCACTCCCAGCGCGGCCTCGGCCTCCGCCACCCCCTGCAGGTCCAGCACCGCCCCCTCGACGCTCCCCACCGACGGCCGGAGGACCTGCCGCAAACGTTCGAGTGCATCACCCGCCATCCGTTTCTCCCCTACTTCATCAAGCCCGACAAAACCAGACTCACCGGTCCCAAGGTGTCCTCGGGTCTCGGCACCGTCAAGAGCCCTGGGAAGCGAACACCATCTCACGGGGGGGCACGCACACCTGGTCCGGCCCCGCCCCACGCACACACCTCACCCCCAGCACCCTCCCAGGTCGCTCAGTCAAGGTCGGCTGATGCCAGGGCTACCGCGAGCACCAAGTACGGGACGGCTTCCAGGCACTGCTCGGCCATCATGCCCGGATCGGACACCGTGCCCGCGTCGGCCAGCACCAGCACCCCGGCACCAATGGCCGCGTCGACCGCCGCGTCCAAGACCTCGGCCGCCGTGAACTCCCCGCCGGCCGCCAGCTCGCGCACCAGGGCAACGGCCTGCTCCGCGTCGGTGTGCCACAGCTCGGCGACCTGGTCACCGGCGCCCGCCAGATCGATGACCGCGCTCTGCTCCGCGGTCGGCAGCGGCACCGGCCAGGACGCCCCGGGCTCCTCCACGACCTCCTGGGCCCGCGCCAGCGCCACCCTGGCGGCGCTCGCCCGCCGGGCCTGCTCCCGCTCCAACTCGACGACGGCCGGCCACCGGGCATCGTCCTCGGCCCGAGCCGCGTCCAGCAGCGGGGCCACCGTGTGGCCGAGGCAGACGACCGGCCAAGGATCCACCACAATCGCCTCCTGCCCGGGCGCAGCGTCTGCGACCGGCTGGTACAGCGCCTGCGCCGCCGTGGCGCAGGCCCCGACCGTGGTGGTCAGGGCAGCGATCAGCCGCGCGTGGCGGCACCGGCACGTCGGGCAGGCCCAGGCGGGTGGGAGTCGCGGTCACGCACGCACCATGCCGCGCCGCACCCACCGGCGGCTTCCGTTCCCGTGAACGTCATGCGGGTGGTCAGCGCCACTGGTAGGACACGCCGGGCACCGGGCGGGAGCAGCACCGGGACACCCGCGGCGGCGTCGGCGAGGTCGGCCTGGGCGAGGCCGGCGCCGACGTCCGGGTACAGGTGGAGGCCGGCCGCGTCGGCCACCGCGGCTACACCACCGGCGCCAGGTCCGGGGCGTCCTGCTCGACCGCGGCGACGGCCGCCACCAGATGGTCGGGCAGGCGGGCTACGTAGACCAGCTGCCGACGCCGGAACGGCCTGGTCTCGTCCGGCCGCTCGGTACCCGGTCCTGGACGAAGCGCAGCACTGGCACGTCGGGCAGCACCGCCGGGTCGAGGCCGAGCTCCTCGATCAGCTCCCGACGCGACTCGGGTTCTTCTCCGTCCTCGTCCTCGACCGGGCCGCTGGGCAGCGAGTGCTGGAGGCCGGCCGCGGGCGGGGCGGATCAGGCTGAGGCGGCCGTCGTGGAGCAGGACCGCGCACACCCGTCCCGGCCCGGCCACCGTACTGGTGGTCACCGCGTTGTCCAGGCCGGGCAGGCGGGCTCGTGCCAGGTGGTGCCGACGACCACTCCGCCCTGAGTCAGGTGCTCGCTCGACCACGTCCGGCAGCACCCGGTGCTGCCCGGCCGGGCCGGGGCCGGCGGCCATCCGGCGCTGACCGGCGAGACGGGCACGAGCGCGGTGGGCGCAGCCGGACGCGGCGACGGCGGCGGCGCCTGGTCATGGGTGTCGTCATGTCGCAGGCTCTGCCCACCACGCAACCACGCCGAACACCGCCGCCACCCGGGCGGCGTACAGCACCGTTCTTACCGGCCGCTGTCCTGTGACACACCCGAAACGCGTGCTGGGTCGGGGCGCGCAAACTCAGCAGCCGCCCCGGGGCGAACCTCCCCACCGCAGGTCAGCAGGGGTGCCGAACCTCCCCACCGCAGACATCGCACGGTGTTAGCGCGTCAAGCTGAGGGGCGAGTGCGCTGTTGACGATGCGGGCCCAGAGGGTGTGGTGCCACTCGTTGGCGTCGGGGGCGGGCTCGGTGGTCAGGACCGGGTTCGGGCCTGTCTCGATGAGGTGCAGAAGAGCCCAGGCGACGCCGTAGCAGTCGTCCGGGCCGAAGCAGGCGACCAGCGCCCGGGCTTCCTTACCGGTGACGGGCTTGGCGATGGCTTCGAGCTGGTCGGCTCGCCGATCGATCTCTTCTCCGTCGGCGTCCCAGTCGGGCAGAGGGCCGTCGGCTACGAACGCCTGCACTTCTGGTCTCATGCGTGCATGGTCCACCGCTGCGGCTGGCTTGGGGAAGGCGCTCTGGAGAGTCACGTGGTGGGTTGCCAGGTGAGATCGAGTGCGTCGTCGACTGCGGCGGTGCCGGGTGCCTGGGAGCCACCGCGGGCTGCGTGGTTCAGCAGTGCGGGCGTCCCGGCCTCCAATGCGCTGGTGATGTCCTGGAGCATTGAGGTGACCGAGGTCCACTGGGGAACGTCCAGGATCCAGGTCTCGTGGTCCCAGAGGAGTACCGCTCCATGGGTATCACCGGGGCGCAGGTCGACGATCAGTCCGTCGCCGCCAGGACTCAACGCGATCGGCATGAACTCCCGCTGGTAGCGGCTCTCGGGCCGGCCGTTCTGGTCGAACGACTCGCCTTCCTGCTCTGCGACCAGCAGCCAGATCTCGCGGGTTTCCAGGGCCTCGTCCAGCGAGACTGGGGCGAACGCCGCCGGAATCCAGTACTCCGCGCTGACATCGGGCAGCAGCCACCAGGCCCGCAGGTCGGCGGGCAGGGGCAGACCGAGGTCCGCCTCGAACGCGTCCAGGCGCGCGGCATCTGACGTCGGCCTCGCCGGGCCCCGTCGAGTGTGCGCGGTGAGCCAGGTGCCGATGCGGCTCCAGGAGGCCGGGACATTGTGATCAGCCGTTGTCATGGCGGGCAGTCTGCCTCATCGGGGTGTCAACGACCGAAGCTGTGTAACGCTCCCGGCGCGCGAAGCTACTGGTCAGGCCGCCACTCCGGTGAGCGCCGGCGTGGAAAAGGCGGAGCTCTGGTCGAACCGTCCGTGGTGCTGGAGGCAGTGATGGAGCTGTCCGAGCAGGCGATTGAGGAGCTGGCGCCGATCGGCGGCCTGCCAGTCTCCGTGTTCGCGGCGGGCGCAGTAGAGGGTGCCAGCTCCTCGCCGAGATGCAGGAGGTCGCCGAGGTCCCAGTGCCGAGCGGCCGGCTGGTCGTGGACTCGCCCTGGAACCCTGCGCCGCCGCGCGGGTTGGCGTTCCGCATCCCGCCCGGCGAATCCCCGGTGGACATCTCCCGGGCCAACCGGCCCTACCTCTCCGACGGCTACTACAACGAGTACCGGGAGTGCGCCGCCACACCCATGTTGTCGAGCCCGGTTCCGGCAGCTCACACCCCAACACAGCGACCGGAGCGACCGGAGCGACCCGGCCACCGGACAGAGCTTCGCGAAGCAGCGAACGAGCACCGCATACCCCCGGATGGCCCCGCACGCGCGCGGCCGGTCGGTCCCGCCGGGCGCCGCAGGCAGCACCAACAGACCCCAAGTCCAGCGCGGCGCGCGGCCGTTCACACCCCGGGACACTTCCGCCCGGGACATCCAGGCCGAGCGCGAGCAGCCGCACCCGACGCACAAGCCCCGCAGCAGCACCGGACCACCGGCCCGGCCGCGCGAGGCCGGGCCCGCACAGCAGGCGAAGCAGCACAGGCGGCGAGCAGCAGCCCGGACCCGACGCACCGACAGCAGCCACTCGACCCGCCGAGGAAGGCCGGACGGCACCCGCACCGGCCGAACACCAGACCCGGCCACCGGGGCCAAGCGGAGCCGGGACGGGGGCGGGGTGCAGACACCGCACAACAAACCAGGACCAGGACCCAGGACCGCAGACCGAGGCCGGCCACCGAGCAGGCCCAGGCGCAGCGCACAGCCGGACAGCGGGCCAGGCGCGTCGGGCGGGACCGGCGGGTCGGGCCGGTGGCGGGGCCCCGGAGGGGTCAGTTGCCGCGCGGTTCCTTGACCAAGGCGTCTCGGCCGCCGTCGGTCAACTGAGCCCACCGCTCGTACTCCTGACGCACATACGGCCGCGCCGACGCTTCCCAGGTGGGCGAGCCGGGCCCGGCCGGACCCAGGACGAACCGCCCGCCTGCCAGGTCGAAGACCAGCAGCTCGCAGGCGGTGCGCGCTTTACGAGCGGCGGGCACCAGCGGAACGGTCTGCGCCAAGGTGTCCGCCGTGCCCGGCCGCCGGCACCTTTGCCCGACTCCACGCCACCAGCGGCGGCCTGCAACCGACCATTCCGACCCGCGACGGAGGAGCTGGATCAGCTCTTCCGGACCACGCCCGTAAAACCGACAATGAACAGAGACGATGACGCCCAAGCCAGAAGCTGCAGAATCCACCCGGCTGCGGTCAGTGCCTGTCCTGCAGGAGTATCGGTCGGTACGCACCGGCCCTGGATCCCTGTCTTGACCAGCGGGAGCGACGCGTCCAGCCCCACGGCGACTTGTTCCACCGCCGAGCACTCAGTGGCCGCGGGTGCCGACTGCATTGTCATTGATGCCCCGGGCGTCGGTGGGTGGGACAGCCCACCATTGGCGCCGAGAGTCAGCGCCAAGGCGACCGAGCACACAACGGCAGCAATTAGGCCGAACAGCGCCCGCCATGGCTGATAGCCGAAGCCGAGGGTCCAGCCCGTCACTCTCACCCAAGCCCGCTCGCCACGGCCGGTCAGCGTCATCCCGCCGTCCAGCTGGTCCCTCCGCTGGGCCATCAACACCTGGCGGACCTCTCGATCGTGTCCGGCAGCACGGTACACAGAGGCCAACTGCTGGTAGGGCTGCGCGGCATACTCAGGGGTGCCATTTCGCAGCAGAGCACGCCAGTCGGCCAACTTCGATCCAGACGGAATCCTGGGAAACACCAGGCCATCCAAACGCACTCGATACTTGGAATCTTTTGCGTGTCGCACTTGCTGCCAGTCGATCTGGAAATTCTCGCCGATTCGCATATCGGTCAGATCCAGAGTTGCCCCGTGTCCCCCGCCCATCGCCTCAAATCCCATAGCGAGGTGTACGCCCTGATCGGCCTGCAAGCCTTCTGCGGCCAGGGCGGGGCCGGAATCGCTACGCAAACTGGCCCCCTGGCATTCCAGCCGCCCCACGCGAGCCCCAGCAAGCCGAACCGCACCTTGCGTGCCTGAGCCCACCGCCTCGAACCTCATCCCCGAGGCTGAAGGATTGAGGTAGACGCCCTGATCGGCCTGCAAGCTCTCTGCGACCAGGCCTGGGCCGGAAACGTTGCGCAAACTGGCCCCCTGGCATTGCAGCCGCCCCACGCGAGCCCCAGCGAGCCGAACCGCACCTTGCGTGCCTGAGCCCACCGCCTCGAACCTCACCTGCCTATAACTATCGAGAAACACGCCCTGCTCGGCCTGCAGACCATCCGCGGCCAGGGCCGGGCCGGAAACGTTGCGCAAAATGGCCCCGCCACACTCCAGCCGCCCCACGCGAGCCCCAGCAAGCCGAACCACACCTTGCGTGCCTGAGCCCACCGCCTCGAACCTCAACAGGCCGACCGCGGAGTTAAGGAAGACGCCCTGCTCGGCCTGCAGGCCATCTGCGACCAGGGCCGGGCCGGAAACGTTGCGCAAAATGGCCCCGCCACACTCCAGCCGCCCCACGCGAGCCCCATTGAGCCGAACCGCACCTTGCGTGCCTGAGCCCACCGCCTCGAACCTCACCTGCCTATAACTATCGAGAAACACGCCCTGCTCGGCCTGCAGACCTTCCGCGGCCAGGGCCGGGCCGGAAACGTTGCGCAAAATGGCCCCGCTGCAATCCAGCCGGCCGATCCTGGCCCCTCGAAGAGCCACGACCGGATAACCGGTATCTCCTTCGACCACCGCTCCATCGAGACGGAGTGCGGGAACCAGGCAGCCGCTGGCGTCAAGAGCAGACTCGGCGAGACGCTCGATCCTGCAGCCCGTGAATCCCAGCGCTGGAAGGCGCGCATAGCGCGCTACCACGCCAGCGCCGAGCAAGCAGTTGGTCAGTTCGAGCGGCACCGTGCTGGTGAGATTGTCCAAGTCCAGCTGTCCCTCGATGATGGCTCCCCTGAGCCGCAGGCCATGCGGGTCGGGGTACTGCACCAGCCTTCCGCAGAGAATGCCCCGAACGACCGAGGCGCGAATCGTGCGGGCCGCGCGCCAGGACAGCATGGTTGCTCTGTCGGTCGGGTCGACCGTTCCCTTGCCGACCAGGTCAAACACCTTGCCACGGCCCACGGATTCGACCAGTGTCGATTCAACTTCGCTGAAGGGCTCTTCAAGGCCGGACCCGGTCCCCATGGTGGGACTGTACGGTCAACGCCGCACCAATGTGGTTTTTCGGACCTGTAGATGACCTCGTGTCGCAACGCTCGTCGGTGCCTGTCCTGCGCCCCGGCTATCGCTGCCACCGGTGCTGTCCCGTTGCGCCCCGCCTGCCAGCGGGTGATCCTCAGCGGTTCCGCGTGACACTCCGATCGTGACCGACCTGCCAGACCGATCCGCCGTACGAAATCCGTGAGCAGGTACCGCGTGAGGTTCCCGGTGGACACGATGAGCACACGTGCCGGGTGCCACGAGAGCCAGGTGTCGGTGACGGGTGAAAAAACTGGTTCTGGATCACTTTCCGGGCTCTGTCGCTGATTGAGGGGTCTTGGCTCGTTGATCATGGTAATAGGAGAATGCGGCGGCGTAGGAGGTCGAAGTTGGCCCGGCCGTACATCTGCCTCTTCAGCAGCTTGATCCTGGTCACGTTGCCCTCGACTGCTCCCGAGGTGAGCGTGGTGTTCAGGGCCGCGAGAACGGCGGCGCGGTCGCGTCGGATGCCGCCGGCCAGGGTGCGGAGTTCTGGTTGCCCGTCGAGGCGGACGTCGGCGAGCCAGACGTCGAGGGCCAGGTGCTCGCTGCGACGTTCGCGCACCATGGTGGCCAGACGCCGGGCGTACTGGGCGGTCGTGGTCAGGGCCGGGCTGCGTTCACACAGCTCGTCGAGGCACTTGCGTTCGGTGTCGTCGAGCCGCTCGGGTCGACGCATGATCCAGTCGGTGACGCGGCGGACGGTCAGGTGGGGCAGCGGGACCTCCGCCGGGATCGCTCCGGTTCGGTAGAGCCGCAGATGGCGCTGAACGGTGTTGACGTCGCCGCGGTAGCCCAGTTGCTGGATCTCGCGGGTGAGTGCGGAGGCGTTGGTGCAGCCTTCCATCCACCGGTGGTGCAGGTAGCGCCGGTAGTCGTCGATCACGCTGGGGCGGCTGGTTGCGGCGACGAGGAGTTGCTCGACGTCGGCGGCTCGGGCGAAACGCAGGACGGTGCCGCGGCTGAGGCGGAGTTCACGGGCGATGGCACGCAGGCTGTCGCCGCGCTCGATGCGTTCGTGGATCTGCTGGTGACGCTCGCGAGTGCGGGCGACCAGGGGACGCGGTCGGCCGTGGACGTCCAGCTCGTTCGAGCCGGCAGCCCCGGAACGGGGCATGTCATCCTGTTCCTCTCCGAGGGCGAGGGGTTCGCGCAGGTCGGCGCGGTGGCGGCCGACGACGCGCTCGACGGCCTCGGCGAGGTTGTGCAGCAGGTGCCAGGCGTCGGCGACCTGTTGGGCCTGCGGTGCACCCGTTCGGGCACCGTCGCGGAAGGATCCGGCGCGGTCGCGGCAGATCGTCCGCACTTCGGGGTGGTCGCGCAGCCAGGTGGCGAAGGTTTTCGCGGTGCGATCGGCGAGAACGTCGACCGGCCGGTGGGTGTCCATGTCCACGAGGACCGTCGCGTAGGTGCGGCCACGGCGAACCGCGAACTCGTCCACCCCCAGACGCGGGACGAGGCCCGACGCCGGGACGGGCAGCGCGCGGATGAGACGGAGCAGGGTGTCCCGGCACGTGGTCATGGCCAGAAGCCCGGAGATCCGGGCTCCGGCCCGTCCTCCCAAGAACAGTGCGATGTCGGTGAACTGAGCGGTGAGCGCGGTCGTGCGACGCGCGTGCCGGGACGTCAGAGCCGGGATCTGCTCGGCGAACGTCCGCCGCTCGCACTGGTTGTTCCCGCAGACGAGACGACGTGCCCTCAGGTCCAGCCGCACCCGCCGACCCGCCACCGGACGGTCCGCAAGACGCCGCCGGTAGTAGCAGTGCAGCCGCGATGATCTCCGTTCGCACCCCGGTCAGACGGCTGACGCCGCCACCGACCGCACGGCGAGACGAACCTCGCCCTCCCCAAGAACCATCTCCTCGACCTCCACGCCAACCCCCGGGAAGAGAAGGTCCGCCACACGCACCGAATCCATCACGCCGAGGTCATGCCCACCACCCGAGCACGGTCGGCACGGACCCCTCAATCAGCGACAGAGCCCGGAAAGTGATCCAGAACCTGAATTTTGACCCCGTGTGGGTCTCCGAAAGTTGACCCCTTTGCGTGGTTGGCGACTCGGATCTGCTGACCGTGCTCCGGACGAGCCGGGCTGTCGGCGATGGATGCGAGACTCGCCGCCATGACGCTGTGCGATTACTTCTCTGCTGCTGACGACCAGGCCGCGTTGGCGGTGGCCGAGCGGACCGGAGGGCTGGCTGAGGCCGCGCTCGACGTGGTCTTCCTCAAGAGCATCGATCCGGTCGTTGCCATCGCTCAGCTCGAAGCCATCCTCACGGACTGCACCTATGAGGAAGCCAGCCGACGCCCGCGGGCCGGGCAGTTGCTGTCCTCTCCGGAGGAGGAAGGCCGTCTCGTCATCAGCGTGTCGGACAGCCTGGCCGATGCCCTCGCCGAGGCGACGCGGGCCGACCTGGAGCGCGTCGCAGAGCCGTGGTCGATGACCGCTGAGCTGCAGCAGAGCAAGGTCGACGCCTTCAACGCGCTCGATGTCCTTGAGGCCATGGCGGGCCTCGCCCAGCGTGCTCGGGCAGCCGACATGCACCTGTATTGCTGGTGGTCCATCTGAACCGGATCGGCTGTCCGGGCCGGCTCAGTCGCGGCTGACGCGGTTCTCCTTCGCGAGAAGCTCGCGCCTCTGGCGGGTGCAGTAGGAGTCGCCGGTGAGGGTGAGGACCTCGGCGTGGTGGACGAGCCGGTCGATCATCGCGGCGGCCACGACGTCGTCGGAAAAGGTCTCTCCCCACCGATCTGGGGCTGGCACTTGTTCCCTCACACGAGTTGCCGCTGCGACCTGGCCGTTTCCTCCTCCCGCGGTCCTCGTTGGTTCTCGCGGTAGTGCCCAGGCTTTCAAGGTGCTGCCTTGACCGTTCAGGTGCGAGGAAGGTGTGCCGGTGGCCGAGGCGAGATTGCAGGTCATCGCGGGCGGCGGCGTCCCGCAGGGTCCGCTGGTCACAGACCCCTGGATCTTCCAGGCGGCGTGCGTGGACGCGTTCGCCGCCTCGTGGCGGGCCCGCGGGTTCAGCCCGGTGACGATCGACAACGACATCGGCCTGCTGGAGCGGACGCTGACCGCGCTGGGGCGACCGGCGTGGGATGTGACGCCCGAGGACATCGACCGCGTCGTCGGCGACCTCGCGGTGAAGGGCCGGGCGACGTCGACCTGCCGCGAGTATGTGCAGATCTTCAAGGGGTTCCACCGCTTCCTGCAGGCCCGCAAGGCGGCCGAGATCGAGGCGGCATTCGGGGTCCGACTGGTCTGCCCCGTCGACGAGTTCAACGCCTCCCGGCAAGTCGGTGACGACTCCCCGGCCCTGCTGCCGCCACCGACCCCGGAGCGGGTGAACGAGTTCTTCGATTTCATGAAGCAGCGGATCGCGACCGCCAGGAAGTACGGACCCGCCGCCTGGGACTACGCGCTGTTCCGGACGCTGTATCACGCGGGGCTCCGCTCGGAGGAGGCATCGCTGCTGGAGAAGCCGGACCTGCACTTCACCCGCGGCCCGTTCGGCAAGCTCCACGTCCGCTTCGGCAAAGGCGCCCACACCTCCGGACCTCGGCCGCGCTGGGTGCCGATGCTCGACGGCCTTGACCTGGTGCTGCGTTGGTTTCTGGAGGACGTGCGTCCGAAGGTCCCCGACTCACCGGTGCTGTTCGCCGACGAGTCCGGTGGGCCGCTGCATCGCGGGACGATCCGCAACCGGCTGCGCTATCTCATGGAACTTGAGGGGCGGCCGCCGGCCGAGCGGTTCAGCCCGCATGCCCTGCGGCGGGCTTGCGCGACCCACAACTACGAGCGCGGCGTCGACCTGGTGGCGATCCAGCAGATGCTCAGTCACTGGACGGTCAGCTCGACCATGCGCTATGTCCGGCCCTCCGCGACGTTCATCGAGGACGCTTATCAGCGGGCGGTCGCCAGCACCCCGGCCGAGCTGACCGGGAAGGACACCACGGCATGAGGATCCGATGGCGGCTGCGGATGGCCGCGGCCCAGCGCGAGGTCTGGACCGGGACCGAGCTGCGGCGGCTGCTGGCCGAGAAGGCCGGCTTGGAGCTGTCCTCCGCGTCGGTGTCCGCGCTGTTCACCAAGGAGCCCTCGCAGGTGAAGATGTCGACCCTGGCCGCGTTGTGCACCGCGCTGGAGTGCACCCCCAACGATCTGATCGAGGTCGACACCACCCCCGTCGAACGCCCGGCGGCCCCGCCCCGGCTCGTCGCCGACACCCCGCAGGCCGTCGTCTCGGGACGCGGCCGGTCGATGCCGCCCTTGTGACCTGCGGACTTCGCGATGGGCAAGAAGCAACGGGACTGCGTTACCTGCGGTGCCCCTGTCGGCTATCTCGACCGCCAGCACTGCTGCCTGTGCCGGCGCCGGATGAAGGAACAGGCCGCGAAGGAGACGTGCCAGTCCTGCGGCAAGGACAGAGTCCTGCAAGCGGACACCGGCCGGTGCATCCTCTGTTCGCGCGTCTGCGAACAGTGCGGCCATCCCGTCCGTACGGCCGGCAACCACCTGTGCCGGGACTGCCGGCGCAAGGCCGAGCGCCTGGCCGTTCAGCAGCCGTGTCCGCGTTGCGGCCGACCCGGCCATCTGCGTGAGGAGACCGGCTGGTGCGGCTCGTGTTCCAGGCCCCGGCAGCAGAAGCAACCGCCACGGGTCTGCCGCGAGTGCGGTCAGCTGCGTCGTCATGCCGGGCTGGGGTTGTGTTCGACCTGCTGGCAGCGGCACCCCAGCAGTCCCTTCATCTGCGGCGAGCACCTGCGCGACCGGCTCACCGGCCCACCCGGCTGGCTCGACGACTTCGTCGCCCATGTCGCGGCCCGCCACTGCGTCGCCCGCGCCTGCAGCTTCATCACCGACTTGGGCTGGCTCCTGCAGGACGAGCACTCCAACTCGCCGCAGGCCCTGCTGGACAGGTCCCGCCGCCCTGGGCGGTCCATGGGCACCTTCGCCCGGACCCTGGAGGACTTCTTCACCCTCCGAGGACTGGCCCTGCCCACCGACCAGGCCGAACGACTCGCAGCCGGACGACGCAAGCGCCGCGTCGACGCTGTCCCCGAACCGCTCCGACCAGCTGTTGCCGCTTTCGACGCGTCCCGGATGCGGGCCCAGGACCGGGCCCGCCGGGCCGGCACCCGCCCCCGCAGCGACCTCATCCTTGAGGCCGCCCTGGCCACCCTTCGCGACCTGGCCGTGTTCCTCGTGGACCAGTGCGGCAAGAACGACTGGGCCCTCATCGACATCCACGACATCGAAGCCTTCCTGAACACCTGCCGAGGGCTCGCAAGCGCCGGCTGACCGTGCTGCGGCAGTTCTTCGGCTTCGCCCGCCAGCAGCACCTCATCCTCATCGACCCGACCCGCGGACTGACCGCGAAGGAACCCGGCGGCTTCCGCGGCCGCACCCTCACCCTCGACCAGCAGCGCGAACTCTTCCGCCGCTGGACCGGCAACGACCACGCCCACCCGCACGAAGCCCTGTTCGGCATCCTCGCCCTGCTGCACGGCGCCTCCAGCGCCGAGGTCCGCATGCTGCAGATCACCGACATCGACCCACGAACCCAGACCGTCCGGCTCGGCAAACGCCCGCACCCCGTCCCGCTGGACCCCGCCTCCTGGACGGTGCTGCAGCGATGCCTCGCCCACCGAGAAGGATGGCCAACGGACAACCCTCACGTCATGGTCGCCAAAGGCACGAAATCCGGGCGAACTCAGGCGTCAACTGCCTATCTATCTCACGCACTTGACGACTGCGGCTACCCGCCCAGGATGATCCGCAGCACCCGCCTCGTCGACCGCGTGAACACGATGGACCCCAAGCTCGTCGCCGCCGCATTCGGCATGGACCCCGAGGCCACCCTCATCTACCTTGCTGATCACATCGACCCCGGACGCCTGCCCGACCAGCAAAGGAACTGACATGCGGCACCTCACCCCCGCCTTCGCCCTCGGCGCCCTCCAGCGCGGGAAGCAGATCGAGCAGTTCCTCGGCGCCATCGAAACCGACGGCCGGCCCGGGCTCCGCTGGATCGCCCTCAGTCCCAGCCGCACGGGCGTCACCATCTACCTGAGCGAGGTCGAGGATGTCGGCACCGACACCTTCCTCGACATCACCGAGTTCCCGCCCCTGGACCCCAACGAGGAGACGTGGGGCCGGGAGGTCGCCGTCCTGCCCACCCCCGAGGAAGCCCTGCACCAGGCAGAGTACGAACTCGCCGCCGACCCCCAACGCTGGGTCAACGATGGCGTCGTCTGCGACGAGTACCAAGACTTCCGGGCCGCACGCAGGTCGAACCCGTGAGGTTTCGGCGCCACCTGGCACGAGTTCGCCGGAACATGTGCGCTTTGCTGAAAGTCTTGTTCGAGGTCAGGATGATCGAACCCTTCTCGTAACGCTTGGAGATCACCTGGAAGACCAGGTTCGCCTCGGCGCGTTCCAGGGGCTGGTAGCCGACCTCGTCGACCACGAGGACGCTCGGCCGCAGGTAGGTGCGGAGTTTGCTGGTCAGCCGCCCTGCGGCCTCGGCGGTCTTGAGATGTCTGACCATGTCGTCGAGGCTGGTGAAGTAGATCGTGAAGCCGTCCCGGCAGGCGGCGACCGCCAGGGCGACGGCGAGGTGGGTCTTGCCGACCCCGCCGGTTATCTGGGGGTCAAGCGCTCGGTCCAGGCGATCGCCCTGGTAGTGACGTTGAAGACATAGATGCAAGGGTTGGCCAGCATAAAGTCCCTGTCCAGCGGCGGGGTCCTGTCCGTAGGATCTCGGCATGCCCGCTGACGAACGCGTGACCCGATCCTCGTTTCGCAAGCCCCTCCAGTCGATCATGGTTCCCACGGCGATTGGTGTCCTGCCGGACCGGATCTGGTCGGATGAGGAGTGGGAGCGCATCCAACTCGGTTACCGGTCCCGGGGTATGGATGAGAAGTGGAATGTTGTCGTTGAGGGCGATGTCGTGTTCCTGCACCGGAGCTGGACCGGCTTTGGCGTCTTTGAAGCAACGTTCGCACCTGTCGAGGGCGGTGGCTGGCGGATCGCCTCAGCCGTCGTGGAGGCTGGCCGCGGGGGCCTGCATGGGAACTCGACGGACTATGACCGTCTGATGCTGGAGCTGGTGCTCAGCTCAATAGTTCTCGGGGAGCCAGCGAGAGAGCTCCGGCAGAAGCTGGTGGAGTTGGCCCGCGAGAGGTCCGGGAATGCGGATGTTCCCGCTGGGGCCGTGCAGCACAGTGCCCTCGGCCTGCGTTCGGGTTCGTAGATTCGCTGCCCGCGGGTCAGCTGGGCTGGACCTGTCCGGGCAAGCCGCGGCGGTTGAGCTCGCGGCGGAGGTCGAGGTTCTCGCCGTGGGCCTGTTCCAGTGCGTCCCGTAGGGCCTGGATCTCCTGGCGGTGCTGCTTCTTGAGCCGGATGATCTGGCTGGTCAGAGCGAGGACGAGGGTGCTCTCCGCGTCCGCAGGGATCGCCGGCGCGGGGAGGGGGCGGGCCTGGGCTCGCAGCTGTTCGATGCGTCCGCGTAGGTCGGGGTGGTTGTAGAGGAAGGCGTGGGAGACGCCGGCCTCGCGTTGAACGGCCTGGAAGGTGATCGCCTCGCCGCGCTTGATCAGCCGTCGGAGGGCCTGCTCGGCGGCCTGGGTCTTGGCCTGCGACTTGGCCTTCGCGGCGGCGGTGAGGGTCTGGGTGCGCTTGGTGCGGGCGTCGGTCACGGACGGGTCCTTCGGTGCCGGTCGAGGTCGAGGCTGATCGGGACGGGTCCGGCGGGGGCGGTGCCGCAGCCGGCGCCCTGGACCGCGCGGCCGGGCTTGGCGCGGATCGTGTCCAGCAGCCTGGTGAGGGCCGCGTCCTCGGCCCGGCGCTGGAGGAGCCAGACGTTGTCATCGGGCATCGGGCGGCCGTGACGTTCCTGGAATGCGATGGTGGCGCGGTCGATCAAAGCTTGGGTCTCGGCCACCTGTCGGTCCAGGGCGGGTTGGTGGGAGGCGTCGGTGACGAAGACCGAGCAGGTCAGGCAGGCGTTTCCCTTGTCGCAGGTCTGCAGGGGCGGGAGCAGGCACCAGCCGTGCGGGAGGAATCGGTCGGCACGGTTGAACAAGTGGAGGCTGTCGTGGTCGTCGCGGGAGAAGATGATGCGGGTGCCGTCGGCCCGCAGCTTGGCGGTGGCCAGAAAGGCCTGTTCGGCGTGTTCCTCGCGGGCGGCGATGTAGTGCATCGTCATCGACGGGGTCGCGTGCCCGGCATAGCGCATCAACACGTGGACGGGCAGGCCGAGTTCGGCGAGCCTGGTCAGCTTGGTATGCCGGAAGCGGTGAGTGTGACTCAGTCCGCCCAGCTTGCCCTTGCTGTCGGTGATCTTGACGACCTTGCTGAACTCGCGGAGCATCCAGACGTAGGTGCCGGACGGGTAGGGCTTGTCGCCCTGCCGGTTGCCGGTCCGCTGCAGGAACAAGTGGCGCGGGGTGATGTCGGGGAAGTGCTGGCGGACCCACTGCCGCTGTTCCTCGATGACCGCGACGACCTCGCGGTCGACGAGGATGTTGTCGGGCGCGATATCGATCTTGCTCTGTGCGTAATGGAAGCGGGCGATCTGCTCGCCCTCGGCAGCGTCGACCGCCCGGTCGGGGACCGGGGAGAGGCAGTCGAACCGGCAGGTGCGGATCTCGCTGGCCCGGCGGCCGGTGAGGATCTGCAGCAGGATCATGCGCATCGCCTGCGGGTCGTCGAAGCCGCGGGCGGTGATCTGCTGTCCGTCGCCGCGGGTGATGGCCATCTGCTCGTCGCGCGAAAGGCCGAGCAGGGGCAGGGCCGGCGGGATCTGGGCGAGCGCGTGGTCGTCGACGTAGTGCTCGTCGTTGAGTTCCCGCTGGTGCGGGATGCGGGTCACCTGGCGGAACCAGCCGGCCGCGTGGGCGTCCGTGACGTGGGACCACGGTTGCAGGCCGAGGACCTGGCGGGCCTCCGCGGGGTTGGCCGCGACGAATGCGAACAGCTCGGCGATGGCCCGCAGGTCGTCGTTGACCAAGCGGGGGTGGACGGGCTTCCCGGTGAACCGTTGCTCGTTCCGGCGCATGAGCCGGTTGGCGGGGTCGGTGGCCCATCGGCGGAAGGCGGCGGCCAGCTGGACCGCGTGGGCGGGATCGCCCAGGACGTCCAGCGGGTCGGCGAAGGTCGCAAGCCATCGGTCGAAGCGGACGTAACAGCGCATCCGCTCCTGGCTCACCGTCGACCAGCGCAGGGTCCCGGCCTCCAGTTGGGTGCCGAGGTGCCATTCGCCGCCTCCCGCAGCCACGGATGGCTGATCTTGGAGGGCGAACAGCCGTAGTGGGCCTGGGGTTCGTGCTCGGCCAGCGGGATCCGCGGATCGCACCGTGGGTGCCACTCGTCCAGGGACCACCAGGGTCCGTCGTGGCAGCGGGCGAGCAATGCCAGACGGGGGAAGCGGAAGATCACCCGCAGCCGGGCGACACTGCCGTGCGGGGGCAGCCGGCCCCAGCGGGTGGCATAGAACCACCGCTGCAGGGGTCCGGCGATCTCCCAGTCCATCGCGCGGATCGAGGCTGGGAAGGGATGGTTCTCCCGGATCGCCCGGCGGAGGATGTTCGCGAGCTGGTTGGTGCCCAGCACCGACGAGCGGGTCCCGTCCAGGGCCTGCCAGTGCGACATCCAGGCCAGCTCGGCGGGGATCGGGACGGGCAGACCGGTCAGGTCGATCCTGCGGTTGCCGTTCTCGGTGATCCTGTCCCAGTCCTCGATTCCGTCCCCGATGACAGGCCCCTTCCAGGGCTCGGGCAGCTGTGACCACAGTCCCCAGATCGGGTCCTCGCCGCCGACGGCGTGCAGACGGCGCTGGTCACCGGCCATCGGTCACCTGCCAGGCGGAGATGTACGACTTCCAGTTCGCCGCGGCTCGCAGGGCCTCGTCCTCGCGGACCCAGCCGTAGAGGTCGAGCGTGGTCTGGACGTGTGCGTGCCCGAGGCGGCGGGAGACGACCCACTCCGGTGTCCCGGCCAGCAGCAGCGCGGTCGCGTGGCTGTGCCGGAACCAGTGCGGCGTCCAGGCAGCCGGGCGGCCGATGCCCTTCTTGCGCAGGGCGGCGATCTTGTCCCGCACGGTTCCCTCCCGCAGAGCGGCCAGGAGCGGGGGCCGAGTCAGGTTGACCAGCAGCGGTGAGTCGGTGCTGATCGGCATACCCAACTCGGCGGATCGGCAGGCGAGATGGGTCAGGTAGTCGGCGAACAGTCGCTCCAGATCACAGCCGACATAGACCCGGCGGGGCGCATCATCTTCACCCTCGCCCCGTTCGGGTTGTCCTCGCGTGGCACGATCTCGACATAGGGAGTGCCGCCGCGGCCCATGACGAAGTCGCTGATCCGCAGGCCCAGGGCCTCGCCCAGGCGCATCCCGGTCTCCCGCGAGCAAGGCGAACAGCAGCCGGTCGCGCAGGTTCCCTGCCCACTCGCCGGCCGAGGTGTCCGGGATCGCGCAGCCGTCCAGGATCGCCTGGATCTCGGCCGGCAGCAGCAGGGGCGGCCGACCGCGGTGCCGGTGGCGGCGGACGCGGACCAGTGAGGACGGGCTCGGCGTGCTGCGGGCATCCAGGTGGGCAAGCAGCCCCCTGGCCGGTGCCCGGCGCGGTGCCCCGCGCATCAGCCGGCCCGCAACCAGCACCGAGAAGACCGACTCCTGCCAGCGGTAGAAGGAGATCAGAGCGGCCAGCCTGGCCTCCAGCGTCTCCGGCGATGGAACCTCCTCGGGCTCGATCAGGGCGTGCTCGACGGTGCGGCCGTTGCGCAACCAGGACAGGAACCCCGCAACGGCCGGGACCCCGAGGTCGGCCCACCTCGCGGTCTCGCCGCGCTGTTCGAGGAACGTCCACCACTGGGCCAGCGAGGTCGCATAGCCGCGGACGGTGTTCGGCGACCACAGATGCCGGTGGGCCTCCAGTCACTCCTCGACCGGCGCGACCGTCCGGTACTTCTCGTCGATCACGGTCCACGTCCGCTGCCCGCCCGAGGGCCGGACCGCCAAACTGAACGCCACTGCCGCTGTTCCATCTCGTTGAAGAACTCCCACTGATAGCACTTCAACAACGAGACGAAGAGGCTTCGGTGACGCTCGTCGCAGACATAGAAGAGAGTGGCTTCGGCCCCATTGATAACGGGCGGCCCGAGCAGGGCGGCGTTGGCCTTGGCCTCGACGAATGGATCACGGGGCGGTGCGTGCCGCACCCATTGCCCGCGGCACGCACCACACCCCGGCCCGGAGCAGCACGGCGCGCCCCGGCCGCCCTCCCCACCACGAGCGGCCGGCACCAGCCGGACAGGAGAACGAGGAGCACAGCGCAGCGACCGGCCACGCACCGACCAGCGCCCCCAACCCCACCCACCACCACCGGCAGCAGGGGCGCAGACAGGTAAGTAGGGGTAGTGAGAACACCGTCCCAGTCGCCCTGAGCTGGGCGAACAGGCTGCGGACGGGGACCGGGGCCGGTGACCGGACCGAACCGCGAACCGAATCCTCCCCGGACCCCCTTGCCGAACTACGAGCCGACCCCCCGGCCGAACCGCCACCCGGGCACAGCCACACCGAGCGGGGCTCAGCGCGACCTTGTCCTTTATCACCGGGGCGGAGGGTCAGCGGTGGCAGTGGGATCACGTCTCCTCACCGGCGAAAGGCGCACAACACAAGCCCCGACGAGCCCCGAATGAGCCCTTTCGGGTGCAGGCCGTAGGCCGTGTGAGAAGCCCCTAGCTGGTGGACGCGCTGTGCAGGTCGACCAGCGTCCGCACCGGAAGCGGCAACCAGTCCCCGGCGGCCGGGCGGCTTCGGGAGAGGTCCTCGACGATCTGAGTGGGAGTCGGACGGCGGTGGGGGTCATGGTCGAGACAGCGGACGACCAGCTCGGCCAGTGGGGCCGGCAGCAGACTGAGGACGGACTCCCAGACCTCACTCTCATCCACCGGCACCGCCCCTCCGGCATGGCACAGCACCATGCCGAAGGCGTAGACGTCCGTGGCGAACGTGACCGGCCCTCCGATGTACTGCTCCGGGGCCAGGAATCCCCGCGTGCCGATCAGCTGGCCGGAACGGGTGAGCATGGTGTCGTCGAGCGCCCGAGCGATGCCGAAGTCGATGACACGAGGCCCAGTGCCGGAGATGATGATGTTGCTCGGCTTGAGGTCCCGATGGACGATGTTGCAGGCATGGATCCCCTCAAGCGCCTCGGCAACACCGACGGCCAAAGTGTGCAGACTCCGGCTCGGCAACGCACCGTAATGCTTCAAGACTTCGTGCAGCGGTAGGCCAGGGATGTACTCGGTGATCAGCCAGGGCGGATCACCTTGCGGGTCGGCAGCGACCACCGGCGCGGTGTGGAATCCACCGACCCGGCGCACGGCCTCAATCTCACGGCCGAACCGCCGGCGGAACTCGGCGTCCGCGGCCAGCTCCGGCCTGATGACCTTGACCGCCACCAGGCGCTCCCCGGCAGAGCGCCCGAGGAAGACCGTCCCCATACCGCCCTCGCCCAGCCGAGCAGTCAGCTGATAGCGGCCGATACTGCGCGGGTCGTCCCCCCTCAACGGTTGATGGCTGGGCCCGAGCAATGCCTGTGGGGGCAACAGCGGCGCGGCCGGTGCTCCCCCGTCCACCCCGACGACGGCTCCCGCAACCGCCCCTGCGTCGGCGCGCAGCACCGCGGCCTGGGCCTCGCCCTCGGCCTTGAGCACCTCAGCCTGCTTCTCGCCTTCGGCCTTGAGGATCTGCGCCTGGCGCTGGCCCTCGGCGATCAGGATCGCCGCGCGCTTGTCCCGCTCGGCGCGCGTCTCCTTCTCCATCGCGTCCTGGATGGAGGTCGGCGGCTCGATCGTCTTGAGCTCGGCGCGGTTGACCCGGACACCCCACTTGCCGGTGGCCTCGTCCAGGACGCTGCGCAGGCCGGTGTTGATGACCTCGCGGGAGGTCAGGATGGATTCGAGGTCCATCGAGCCGACGATGTTGCGCAGCGTGGTGTCGGTCAACTGCTTTATCGCATCGGCGTAGTTGGCGACCTCGTAGGTGGCGGCGCGCGGGTCGGTGACCTGGTAGTGGACCACCGTGTCGATGTTGACGACCAGGTTGTCCCGGGTGATCACCGGCTGCAGCGGGAACGGCACGACCTGCTCGCGCAGGTCGATCCGGGCGCGGACGCGTTCGATGAACGGGACAACGATGTTCAGGCCTGCATTGAGAGTGCGCTTGTAGCGGCCGAAGCGCACCACAATCGCGGCGCGGGCCTGCGGGATCACCCGGATCGGTCGGGCCAGGGCCAGCAGTACAACCAGCACGATGATAAGGATGAGCACCGGTTCCACTCCAGCAGCCCCCTCGCCCGTCAGCACATCGGACATCCGATCCGGACGACGTCCGGCATGGTCCGGGCCGAAGTCTGACAGACGTGCATCGCGATTGCATATAGCCCGACCGGCAGGGGCGAGGCTCAACTCCCTTGCAGAACAGGGCAGTACCGCCTTGCGCGTTCGACGCGGTGCGGTCCGGCAACCCGCATCGGACGAGCGGCACCTCAGCGGAAAAGCTGTCCACTTTTCGAGCCTGCCCTGTCCTGACTCCGAGCCATCGCCTTCAGTAACCGCTTCCGACGGCATTCGGCGCGTAGGAGTATTGCTCGTCGCCAGCACCGCGGGATCGCCGGATGCGGTGACAGGGACCGGCGGGGAACGGACCGTGCCCGGAAAGGGCCGGCTGCACGGCCACGCCGGGCGGCGGCCGGGTCGCCGCGGCGGCCCGCCAGGGCCGTGCCTACGAGCGCCGCAGGCCGCTCGACCCGGCCAGCGCACCACCGCCGCCCGGTCCCCGCACCACGAGCAGGCGCGCCGGGGCCGTAAAGCTCCGCGCGGGCCAGCCTGGCCAGGATCTACCGCTCGGCCACGCTACTGACCTTGGCGCTTCGAGGTGATTGGCCTGTTTGTGTAGCTGACTGACGGCCATGTGCGCGCTATGCCGTTGGTATGCGCTATGCGGATGGGGGCGGGCTGACGGCGAAGGCACGTCAGCACCGCGAGGCGGTGCGGCTGGAGGCCGCCGCGTTGTTCGACGAAGGTGTCCCACCGAAGGAGGTTGCCCGCAGGTTGCGGGTGACCGCGAAGTCCGCTTACCAGTGGCACCAGGCCTGGCGGGAGGGCGGGGCCGGTGCGCTGGCTTCACGGGGACCGGGTGGGCAGCGTTGCAAGCTGTCGGCGCGGTGCCGGGCGAAGCTGGCCGGGTACCTTGAGCAGGGGCCGGCCGTGCACGGCTGGGACGAGGACCAGGTGTGGACCGGCGCGCGGGTGGCGACGCTGATAGGGCGGAAGTTCCACGTCACTTACAGCGTCTCGGGAGCCACCCGCCTGATGCATCGACTCGGCTTCACCCCACAGGTCCCCACGCGGCTGGCCGCGGAACGCGACGAGCAGGCCGTGTCCGCGTGGATGGAGGTGACCTGGGCGGAGGTAAAAGCGCCCGGGCGGCCTGCGACGGATGGCTCTGCTTCGAGGACGAAGCCGGGTTCACCCGCAGACCGCCCACGGCACGCACGTGGGGACGCCGCGGCATCACCCCGGTCGTGAAGGTCTGCGGCCGGGGCTCCGGACGGGTCTCGGTCGCCGGGCTGATCGCGATGCGGCCGGGGTCGCGGACCCGGCTGTGTCACAGGCTGCGGCGCCATGCCGGCCGCAAGGGCGAGCGCCGCAGCCTGTCCGAGCGCGACTACATCGGACTGATAGACGGGGTCCACCAGCTGGTCAAGGCGCCGATCGTGCTGGTCTGGGACCGGTTGAACACCCACGTCTCCCATGCCATGCGCGACTTGATCAACGCACGGGACTGGCTGATGGTGTTCATCCTGCCCGCATACGCGCCCGAGCTGAACGCGGTCGAGTACCTGTGGGCCCACGTCAAGCGCAGCCTGGCGAACCTCGCCAGCGTCGCTCTGGAGCGACTCGCCGCGCTCGTCCGCAATCGCCTCAAACGGCTCCAGTACCGCTCCGACCTCCTCGACGGTTTCCTCACCGGGACCGGACTCTCCCTCAACCTCCCACCGCCATCACCTTGAAGCGCCAAGGTCAGTAAGCGGGAAGACCTCGTCCCGCGCGGGGCCGAACGGGCTCAGGGCGTATCTCCGACCCAGTCCCAGCAGTGAGCTGCTCCGGCTTTCGTGGAGTCCCCGATGTCTGGGTTTGTTACGATCCAGGCGTAAGGAGAACCACGAGCGGTGCCAGCACCCCGTAAGTACCCCGATGAACTTCGTGAGCGCGCCGTCCGCGAGGTCCGCTCGACCGGGCCGGCCCGTCGCTCACGTGGCCCGCGACCTGGGCATCCACAAGGAAGCCCTGCGTTCCTGGGTGCGTCAGGCCGAGGCCGACGCCGGAGAGCGCGACGATCGGCTCACGACCGCAGAGCAGGACGAGCTGAAGGAACTCCGCAAGGAAGTCGCGGAGTTGAGGCGGGCCAACGAGATCCTCAAGGCCGCCAGCGTGTTTTTTGCCCAGGAGATCGACCGTCCCCGGACGAGGCCGAGCAGGTGATCGACCACCTGCGCGACGGCTTCGGGGTCGATCCCGTATGCCGGGTGCTGGAGCTGTCGCCGTCAACGTACTTCGCGCGCAAGCAGCGGCCGAAGTCGGCCCGCCGGCTCCGCGACGAGAAACTGATTGCGCTGGTCACAGCCACGTGGGAGGAATCCGACCGCACCTATGGGGCCCGCCGCGTCACCCGCGCGCTCCCGCGCCGGCCACGCGGTGGCCCGCTGCACCGTCGAACGGCTGATGCGCGAGCTCGGCATCGAGGGCGTGATCCGCGGGCAGCGGCGTCGCACGACGGCCCCGGAGCCGGCAGCGCCGCGTCCGCCGGACCTGGTGAACCGCCGGTTCACCGCCGAGCGCCCGAACCAGCTGTGGTTGGCCAACCTGACCTACGTCCGGACCTGGTCCGGCTGGGTCTACGTGGCGTTCGTCCTGGACGCGTACTCCCGCCGGATCGTGGGCTGGCAGGCCGCCACCCACATCCGCACCGACCTGCCGCTGGACGCGTTGGAGATGGCACTGCGGCGGCAAAAGATCAAGAAGGACGCCGGCCTCATTCATCACAGCGACCGCGGGTCGCAATACGTATCCATTCGCTACACAGAGCGATTGGTCGAGGTCGGCGCGTCGGCATCCGTCGGATCGGTCGCGGACTCGTACGACAACGCGATGGCCGAGGCCCTGAACGGCACGTTCAAGGCCGAACTGATCGAACATCAGGGGCCGTGGCGGGACTTCGACGAGGTTGAGCGGGCCGTCTTCCAGTGGGTCGCGTGGTACAACGGTGAGCGCCTCCACTCCGCCCTCGGCTACATGCCGCCCGACGAGTACGAGCAGGCGTACTGGACGAGCCCGGAGCAACACCCGCAAGTCGCTTGATCACACGATTGCGGACTCCACGAAAGTCGGGGCAGCTCATGGATCTGGTGCCCCTGCCGCGTGGGGCCCGGCTGGTATGCACTATCGGCACGCCGTCCGCGGTGGAGGTCGCCGCGATCGCGCGCCTGGCCGAGGCCGGATGACGCATCGCGGTCCGCGCCGACTTCGACGTGGCAGGCCTGCACCACGTCAGCGCCGTCACCGTTGCTCAGCCCGCCGCTCAGCCCTGGCGCATGGCCGCCGACGACTACCGGCAAAGCCTGAACGTCGGTACCGACCGGTGGACCTACCCGCTGGACCCGGCACACCTTCCGCCCACCCCGTGGAACCCGGCACTGGAGGTGGCGATGCGCCGCCACCGGCGGCCCGGCTTCGAAGAGGGCCTGCTCGATACGCTCCTCGGTGACGTCCTCACCGGACATCCACCACAAGCCGCACCGGCCCCGCCACGAGAGCACACGTGAGCCGGCCGCCGCCGGGGCTGAGGTCGGCTTGAGCACCGGTCAGCTCGGAGCCCATGGAACGTTCCCGCGCCCCTTGTTTGGGCCGGCCAGCAGCTCGGCCGCAGGCGCTAGGCTGATCACGAGCTGTCTTGCCTGGCGCAGCCGTTCCGTCATCGGTGGGATCGCCTCTGCCGTGTCGTAGCAGCGTTGGCGGACCCGCTCGGCCAGTTCGTCGGTGTCACGGCCCAGCGGGTCGAGCAGTGTGCCTTGGCGCTGGGAGCTCATGAGGTGACCGCTGAGATGGCACAGGGTGTTCGGCAGGCGCTCGAAGAGCGCGATCAGCCCGTCGAATGCCTCGGTCAGGGCCATCGGGTTCAGGGTGGGGCCCGTCATGGCGGCTTCGTTGTACCCACGCAGCACCTGTGCGGCCCGGACAACCAGCGTCTCCGGATTGGTGCTGTTCGCCGGGGCGGCCGCTTCGATAGTGAACTCCGTCATGCCCGGGAACGTATGAAGGAGCACTGACGTGCTGTCTGGTAATCGGAGTAACACAATCGCCTGAGGGTGACGCGCTCACTCGTTCGGCCGCCGCCAGCTTCCGGCCTGCCCGCGCCAGGGGACAGAATGATCGGCTTCGTTCATGCTCTGTTGGCGGTGCCCTGCGGGCACCGCTCTCGCCCTGGACGGTTGAGCTCCCCGGTGGCCCGGCCGCACGGCGCCTGAGCTTCCCCCGCTGTGCGGGAGGTGTTGATTACCTGGTCAGGATGGGGGTGGGTGGTTCGATGGCCACCGGTTCGGCCGTCGCTTGGTTGGC
>NZ_JBEOUW010000068.1:0-32841 GCF_040303045.1 Kitasatospora sp. NPDC096140 | reverse complement strand
GCCCGCCCGCCGCGCCAGGTGCGGCGCGGCGCCGGGCAGGGCGGTCAGGACGCGTCCACCGGCCCCCGGCCGTCGCCATGTGCGGCTGTCGTCGGTACGGCCGCCGTCCGTCCCGGCTCAGCGCCGCCCGGAGCGCCGGTCGCCGGAGCCGCCGGAGCCACCGGCCAGGCCGGCCCGGCGCAGCGCGTCCGCCATGGCGCTGTTGGCCGGCGCCGAGGAGCCGCCGGAGCCGCCGGAGCCGCCCCGGTCACCCCGGTCACGCCCGCCCTGGCCGCCGCCGCGCCGGTCCTGACCGCCGCGTCCGCCCTGGCCGCCCTGACCGCCCTGACCGGCGCCGCGCCGCTCCTGGCGCGGCGGGCGGGCCTGCCGCTCGCCGCGGTCCCCGCGGTCGCCGCCCCGGTCGCCGCGCTCGCGCCCGACCTCGTCGTCCAGCCGCAGGGTGAGCCCGATCCGCTTGCGCGGCACGTCCACCGAGACCACCCGGACCTTCACGATGTCGCCGGGCTTGACCACCTCGCGCGGGTCCTTCACGAAAGTCCTGGACAGCGCCGAGACGTGCACCAGCCCGTCCTGGTGGACGCCCACGTCCACGAAGGCCCCGAAGGCCGCGACATTGGTGACCACGCCCTCCAGCACCATGCCGACCTCCAGGTCGCCGATCTTGTCGACGCCCTCCTTGAAGGTCGCGGTGCGGAAGGCCGGGCGCGGGTCGCGGCCGGGCTTGTCCAGCTCGCCGAGGATGTCGGTGACGGTCGGGACGCCGAAGGTCTCGTCGGCGAAGTCCGCGGGCTTCAGCGCCCGCAGCGCGGCGCCGTTGCCGATCAGAGCGCGCAGCTCCCCGCCGGTCGCGGCGAGGATGCGGCGCACCACCGGGTAGGCCTCGGGGTGCACGCTGGAGGCGTCCAGCGGGTCCTCGCCGCCGGGGATGCGCAGGAAGCCCGCGCACTGCTCGAAGGCCTTGGGGCCGAGCCGGGCGACGTCCTTGAGCTGCTTGCGGGTGCGGAACGGGCCGTTGGCGTCGCGGTGGGCGACGATGTTGTCGGCGAGCGTGCCGGTGATGCCGGAGACCCGGGTGAGCAGCGGCGCCGAGGCGGTGTTGACGTCCACGCCGACGGCGTTCACGCAGTCTTCGACCACGGCGTCCAGCGAGCGGGAGAGCTTCACCTCGCTCAGGTCGTGCTGGTACTGGCCGACGCCGATCGACTTGGGGTCGATCTTGACCAGTTCGGCCAGCGGGTCCTGCAGGCGGCGGGCGATCGAGACCGCGCCGCGGATCGACACGTCCAGCTCCGGCAGCTCCTGCGAGGCGAACGCGGAGGCCGAGTAGACCGAGGCGCCGGCCTCGCTGACCATCGCCTTGGTGAGCTTCAGCTCGGGGTGGCGCTTGATCAGGTCCTCGCCCAGCTTGTCGGTCTCCCGGGAGGCGGTGCCGTTGCCGATGGCCACCAGGTCGACGTCGTGCTTCTTCGCCAGCGCGGCCAGGGTGTGCACGGCCGCGTCCCACTTGTTGGCGGGCTGGTGCGGGTAGATCGTGTCGTACGCGACGACCTTGCCGGTGGCGTCCACCACGGCGACCTTCACCCCGGTGCGGAAGCCCGGGTCCAGGCCCATGGTGGCGCGGGTGCCGGCCGGGGCGGCGAGCAGCAGGTCGCGCAGGTTGGCGGCGAAGACGCGCACCGCCTCCTCCTCGGCCTCCGCACGCAGCCGGGCGCGCAGGTCGATGCCGAGGCGCACCAGGATCCGGGTGCGCCAGGCCCAGCGCACGGTGTCGCCGAGCCACTTGTCGGCCGGGCGGCCGCGGTCGGCGATGCCGAAGCGGGCGGCGATCCGCTGCTCGTAGTCGCTCCCGCCGGGCAGGTCCCCCTCGGACTCGCCGTCGTAGGGCGAGAGTTCGAGGTCGAGCACCTCCTCCTTCTCGCCGCGCAGCATCGCCAGAATGCGGTGCGAGGGGAGCTTGGTGTACGGCTCCGCGAAGTCGAAGTAGTCGGCGAACTTGGCGCCGTCCTGCTCCTTGCCGTCGCGGACGGTGGCGACCACGCGGCCGCGGGTCCACATCCGCTCGCGCAGCGAGCCGACCAGGTCGGCGTCCTCGCCGAAGCGCTCGACCAGGATCGCGCGGGCGCCCTCCAGGGCCGCCGGGGCGTCCGCCACCGACTCGTTGAGGTACCCGGCGGCGAGCGTCGCCGGGTCCTGCGCGGGGTCGGCGAGCAGGGTGTCGGCCAGCGGCTCCAGCCCGGCCTCCCGGGCGATCTGCGCCTTGGTGCGCCGCTTCGGCTTGAACGGCAGGTAGATGTCCTCCAGCCGGGCCTTGGAGTCGGCGGCCAGCACCCGGGCGCGCAGCGCGTCGTCCAGCTTGCCCTGGGACTCGATCGACTCCAGGACGGCCGCCCGGCGCTCCTCCAGTTCGCGCAGGTAGCGCAGCCGTTCCTCCAGGCCGCGCAGCTGGGCGTCGTCGAGCGAGCCGGTGACCTCCTTGCGGTAGCGGGCCACGAACGGGACGGTCGCGCCGCCGTCGAGCAGGTCGACGGCCGCCTTCACCTGCCCCTCGCGGACGCCCAGTTCCTCGGCGATCTTGCGTTCGATCGCCTGCTGGCCCTGGCGGGCCGCCTGTTCGACTGGCGTGGTCACGAAGCCGGTCACCTTCTCCTTCAGTGCTTTCGCCGTACGCCCTGCATTCTGGCAGGTGCCGACGACGACGCCCGGCCGCACCCGTGGCGGCCGGGCGTGGCGCGCCCGGCCGGCGGGCCCGGGCGGGCCGCCGACGGCCCCAAGAAGGCTCAAGCGATGCCCAGTTGCCCCTGCATAGCCTGGCGGGCATGGACACTCTGGACGCTGCCGCCGAGTTGGAGCGGCTCGCCGCCGCCAAGTACCTGCTGTTCACCACCTACCGGAGGAACGGCACCCCGGTGGCCACCCCGGTCTGGGTCGCGCGGGACGGCGACGCGCTGGTCTTCACCACGGTGACAAAGACCGGCAAGGTCAAGCGCCTGCGCAACCGCTCGGACGTGCTGGTCGGCCCGAGCGA
The DNA here is from genome assembly GCF_040303045.1 of Kitasatospora sp. NPDC096140. Taxonomy (NCBI): domain Bacteria; kingdom Bacillati; phylum Actinomycetota; class Actinomycetes; order Kitasatosporales; family Streptomycetaceae; genus Kitasatospora; species Kitasatospora sp. NPDC096140. The sequence continues at coordinate 29,816 of NZ_JBEOUW010000068.1, read as the reverse complement.
CATCCGCGGCAACCTGCTCGGCGCACAGGTCCCGGCCACGGCCGTGCTCGACCCGGTCCGGGCGCCCGCCTACCGCAAGCTGCTGCGCCGCAAGTACGGGCTACTGTGCGCGATCGCGCTGACCGCGAACGTGCTGCGGTTCGGCAAGGACGGCACGATCGGGGTGCGGGTCACCCCAGCGTGAGCGAGTCGCTGGGCCGGCCGTCGGCGGCGAGGTCGATCACCTTCGTCGTGCTGCCGCTCGTCAGCCGGACCCGGTCCGGGCCGTCCCAGGCGGCGTCGATCTCGTCGCCGTAGCGGAAGCCCGCGTGGGCGATCGGCCAGCGGCGGGCGGTCAGGCCGGTGCCCTGGTCGACGAAGACCCACTGGGCGGTGCTGAGCATCCCGGGTTCCTCCTGCCGGACGATCCGGCGGTCGGAGCGGTCGGGTGCCCGCTGCGTCCCGGTGTCGTACGGGGCGTCCAGGAAGAGCCACAGCGGCACCGTCGCCACGGCCGCCAGCAGCACGCCGACGCCCAGGACCACCCGGATCCAGGCCCGCCAGGTGACGCAGTACAGCACCACCAGCAGCAGCGGCAGCGCGGCGGTGAACAGCAGCAGCGGCCGGTCGAACCAGTCGCGCAGCACCAGCAGGCCGCCCGGGCGCTCGCTGTACCGCCCGACCACGCCCAGCAGGACGAGCAGCGCGAGCGCCGCCTGCGCCGCGCGCAGGGCCCGACGCTCGCCCGCCGTCTGCTGACTGATCACCATGCCGTCAGCCTATAAGTCAGCGCAGTTGGGGAATACGGCTGAACGGAAACGATCGGCGCTGTACGCTGCCGGGCATGTGCGCTGCCACCCGGATGCACCCCGACGAGCCGGTGGTCGACGCGGCCCTGGTGAGGCGTCTGATCTCCGCCCAGTTCCCGCAGTGGGAGCACCTTCCGATCACCCCGGTCGGCTCCGCGGCGGCGGACAACGCGATGTTCCGCCTCGGGCCCGAACTCGCCGTCCGGCTGCCCCGGGTGGAGTGGGCGGCGGGCGACCTCCGCCGGGAACGCCAGTGGCTGCCCCGGCTGGCGCCGCGGCTCCCGCTGCCGATCCCCGCCCCGCTCGCCGTCGGCCGGCCCGCCGCCGGCTACCCGTGGGAGTGGGCGGTGCTGCACTGGATCGACGGCGTCAACCCGGCCGTCGGCGCCCTCGCCGCACCCGACGCGCTGGCCCGCGACCTGGCCGGCTTCGTCAACGCCCTGCGCGCCGTCGACCCGGCCGACGCCCCGGCCGGCCACCGCAGCGTCCCGCTCGCCTCCCGCGACGGCGCGACCCGCGCGGCCATCGCCCAGCTCGCCGGCTCGATCGACACCGCGGCCGCGACCGCGCTGTGGGACAAGGCCCTGCGCCTGCCCGACCACGCCGGACCGCCGCAGTGGATGCACGGCGACCTCACCCCCGGCAACCTGCTGCTCTCCCGGTCCGGCCGGCTCACCGCCGTCATCGACTTCGCGCTGATGGGCGTCGGAGACCCGACCGCCGACCTGATCGCCGCATGGAACCTGCTGCCGGCCGCCGCCCGCCCCACCTTCCGCGCCGCCCTGCGCGCCGACGACGCGATGTGGGCCCGCGGCCGCGCCTGGGCCTTCTCCATCGCCCTGGTGACGATCCCGTACTACCGGCACACCGACGCGGCCCTGACCGCCAACGCCCGCCACGTCGTCCGCGAGGTGCTCGCCGACCGCAGCGTCTGACCGCTCCCCCGCAGCGGCCCGCCGCTCCCGGGGGGCCGTCGCTCCCCGGGGGGCCGCGGGCGGCGGCCAGGGGGCGTCCGCGAGGTCGGTCAGCGCCCCGTCGCGCCGCGGCCGGGCACCGGCGCGCCGACCGGGTCAAAAACCTTCCCGGGTCAAGATCCCCTGCTAGCCTGGGCCCATGACTGGACTGCGCGAGCGCAAGAAGGAGCAGACCCGGCGGGCCATCTCCGAGGCAGCCATCGCGCTCTTCCTGGAGCGCGGGTTCGACCAGGTGTCGGTGGCGGAGGTCGCGGCGGCCGCCGAGGTCTCCAAGCCGACGCTGTTCTCCTACTTCCCCAGCAAGGAGGACCTGGTCGTCCACCGCTTCGCCGACCACCAGGAGCAGGCGGCCGACGTCGTCCGCAACCGGCTCGCCGGCGAACCGGTGCTCGACGCCCTGCTCAGGGACTTCCTGACCGGCCTCACCCGGCGCGACCCCGTCACCGGCCTCAACGACCACCCCGCCGTCCTCGCCTTCACCGCCCTCGTGTACGGCACCCCGAGCCTGGCCGCCCGGGTCGGCGCGTACGTGTCCCGCGCCGAACGCTCCCTGGCCGACGCCCTGTGCGGGGTCCCCGAACTCCCCGAACCCCGCGCGCTCACCGCCGCGCTGCTCGCCGCCCAGGTCACCGCCACCCAGCGCGTCCTGGCCCTGCACAACTGGCAGCGCATCCAGGAGGGCGGCCGCACCGCCGACGACCTGCACGCCGAGGCCGCCGGCGACGCCACCCGCGCCTTCGACCTCCTCGCCCACGGCTACGGCCACCCCGCCCCCGGGCGAGACGGCTGAACCGATGAACCGCTGAGCGGTTGAACGGCTGGCTAGAGTGCCGCGCATGACAACGCGTCACCACACCTTCGATGCCCTGCACAACTTCCGCGACCTGGGCGGGTACCCGGCCGCCGGGGGACGGTCCGTACGGTGGGGCCTGCTCTACCGCTCGGACTCGCTCGGCAAGCTCTCCTCCCCCGCCGACCTCGACCGGCTGCGGGCCCTCGGCGTCCGGACCGTGATCGACCTGCGCTACCCCTGGGAGATCGCCGCCAAGGGCCGGGTCCCCGAGGTCGACGGGCTGGAGTACCACAACCTGTCGATCGAGCACCGCCCGTACGACCAGGCCGAGATCGACCCGGAGCTCGACCCCTGGCGCTACCTCGCCGACCGCTTCGCCGAGGTCGCCGAGGACGGGGTGAAGGAGATCCGGCAGGTCCTGGAGGTGATCGCCGCCGCCGACGCCCCGGTGGTCTTCCACTGCGCCTCCGGCAAGGACCGCACCGGGCTCATCGCGGCCCTGCTGCTCACCCTGCTCGGCGTCGCCGAGGACGACATCGCCGCCGACTTCGCCCTCACCGAGCTCGCCACCCCGCACTTCGTCGCCGAGTGGCACGCCGCCCACCCCGACCGCACCCTGCGCTGGCCCGGCTACGGCCGCGCCCCGGAGGCCGTCATCCGCCTCACGCTCGCCGACCTCGCCGCCCGCCACGGGTCGGTCGAGGCCTACCTCAGCGGCGCCCTCGGCATCGACCGAAGCCAGGCCGACGCCCTGCGCGCCCGGCTGCTGACCGACAGCTGACCGACTGAGCGCAGCCGAGGAGCGGTCGAGGACCGCTGAGGACCACTGAGGACCGCCGAGGACCGGCCGCGCGGGAAGTCGGCCGGTCCGACGTCCCGCGCAGGCGATAACTCGGTGGCAGGCGGCGGTGGTTGCAGGCGACGATGCGGACATGACCGAACAACCCGCACGATGGACCGAGGCGACCGTCCACCCCGACATGTGGGCCGACCCGGACGACGACCCCCGCAACAGCGACGGGCCGAGCCCGGACGGCGAACTCGGCCCGCTGATCGACTGTCTGACGAACTACCGGCTGACCCTGCGGATGAAGTGCGAGGGGCTGGACGCCGAACAGCTGGCCCGACGCTCGGTGCCGCCGTCGACGATGTCGCTGCTGGGGCTGGTGCGCCACCTGGCCGAGGTCGAGCGCGACTGGCGCAGCTGGGTCACCGACGGCGAGCGGCTCCCGAAGCTCTACGGGCCGCGGGACGCGGACTTCGACGGCGCGGTGGCCGAACCGGCCGTGGTGGAGGCCGCGTTCCGGGACCTGGAACGCGAACAGGCCGCGACCGACGCCCTGCTCAGCGGGTTCCCCGACCTGGGCGAGCGACTCGGGAAGGACGGCATCGCCGTCCGGGAGCTGCTGGTGCACCGGATCGACGAGTACGCCCGGCACTGCGGGCACGCCGACCTGCTGCGCGAGTGCGTCGACGGCCGGGTCGGCCAGTAGGACCGGACCGTCGCGGCCTCAGCGGCGACGCCCCCGGGCCGGCCGCCCGCCCTTGCCGGGCCCGGACCGGGGCTTCGCCGCCGGGCGCGCCGCCGCCGGCACCGCGGTGTCGGGCCAGTGGGCCGGGCGGGTGAGGCCGGCCGGGAGGCGGGTGGCGGCGTCGCCGCGGGCGGCGTGGAGCTGGCTCTGGGTGAGGAAGAGCGCCGTGCTGAGGTCGGCGCCGGCCAGGTCGGTGTCGCGCAGGTCCGCGCCGATCAGGTCGGCCAGGCGCAGGTCCGCGCCGGAGAGGTCGGCGGCCACCAGCAGGGCCCCGCGCAGGTTGGCACCCCGCAGGTCGGCACCGCGCAGCCGGGCGCCGAAGAGGTCGCCGCCGCGGTGCTCCCGGCGGTTCGGGACACCGGCGCGGACGAGTTCGCCGGCGCGCAGCAGGAGTTCGCTGACGCGCTGCCGGCGGGCCGGGACGTCGAGGGCGAGGATCTCCTCGGGGGTGCCGCCGGCCAGCCGGTCGGTCTCTTCCAGGGCCTGCCGCAGCTCGGGGTGGACGGCGCGGGCGGGCTCGAAGGTGAGCGCCTCGGTCAGGTACCGGAGGAGTTCGTGCAGCTGCCGGACGACCGGGAAGACCTCGAACATCGGCCCGGCGCTGTCCGGCTCCTCGCGCCAGCTGCGCCCGCCGAACGTCACCTGGGAGACCCGCTGCCCGGCGCCGAAGCAGTCGTAGACGGTGCAGCCCTGGAAGCCGCTGTCGCGCAGGCGCGCGTGGATGCCGCAGCTGAAGTCGGCCTGCAGGTTGCGGCAGGGGCTCCCGGCGGCCTTGTTCACGGCGAAGTCGGAACCGGCGGCGAACGGCAGCGCGACGCAGCAGAGCCCGAAGCAGCTGCTGCAGTCGGACCGGAGCGGGGTCGGCTCGGCCGCCGTGGGGTCCTGCGGCGACTCGGTCTCGCGCACGTTCCGGGGTCCTTCCAGCCGGGCGCCGGTGCGGCGCCGTGAACCCCGAAATCCTACTGGGCAGACCACCCCCATCGCCGGTAAGGTGTGAAAAGCGCCAGAGACTGTTACATACAACGAGGTGGGCATCATGCAGGAGCCGGGCACCAGGGAACTGGTCCGGATGTGGATCTCGGGCTGGGTCGTGTCGCGCGGCGCCGCCGAGCCGGTCGACCAGCCCTGGGGCTGGAGCATCGACGTCGGCTCGCCGACCGGGGAGGTGGGCCGGCACGTGCTGCCCGAGCCGACCGAGGTCGAGGTCCGCAAGATCGCCGAGGCCACCACCGCGCCGACCACCTGGCTGAAGCTGTTCGCCGAGGACGCCACGGTGCTCCCCTGGCTTGGCCCGCAGTGGCGGCAGGACCAGCCGGGCTTCCTGATGAGCGTCCCGCTCGCCCCCGAGCGGCCGGCGGCCCCGGCCGGCCACACCGTCACCACCTGGGAGCGCGGCGGCGTCATCCGGACGATGGTGCGCACCGAGGACGGGCACCTGGCGGCGCGCGGCCAGGCCGGCCTGGCCGGACCGGTCGCCGTGCCCGACCAGATCACCACCGCGCCCGGGTTCCGCCGCCGGGGCCTGGGCGCCCTGGTGATGCGCACGCTGCAGTCCGCCGCGTACGAGCGGGGCGCGCGCACCGGCGTGCTGGTCGGCACTCCGGACGGACAGGCGCTCTACACCGCGCTCGGCTGGACCACCCACTCCCCCATGGCGAGCCTGGTCCTGGACCCGACCGACCCGCAGGCCCAGGACTCGTAGGGGTCCGGCTCGCAGGGATCCGGCTCGCAGGGGTCCGCTCGTAGGGGTCACGGCTCCCTGGAGTCAGGACTCGTGCGAGTCAGGACTCCTGGGAGTACGGCAGGAGTTCGGCCCGCTTCGGCGGGCGCCCGTCGCCGGAGGAGCGGCCGGTGAGGCGGCGGCCGACCCACGGGCCGAGGTGGGTGCGCAGCCAGCGGGCGTCGGCGCGCAGGCGCTCGGTCCGGCCGGGCGGGGCGGCGACGGGCAGCGGGGCGCGCCAGTCGAAGGCGGCCGGACGGCCGAGCGCCTCCAACACGCCCTCGGCGACCCGCCGGTGCCCCTCGGGCGAGAGGTGCAGCCGGTCCTCGGCCCACAGCCGGCGGTCGTCGAAGCAGGGCGCGGAGAAGAGGTCGACCACCGCGAATCCGTCCTGGCGGCCGAGCTCCTGCACGAAGGCCTTCATCCGCAGGATGGTGGGCAGCAGCCGGCCGCTGCCCGCCATCCTGCGGGTGGGGTCGGTGCTGGTGAACATGACCACGGTGGCACCGCCGGCCCGCAGCTCGCGGGCGCAGTCGCCGAGCAGTTGCTCGACCCTCTCGATGTCGCAGCCGGGGCGCAGCACGTCGTTGAGACCGCCGGCCAGGGTGACCAGGTCGGCGCCCATGGCGGCGGCGGGGGCGAGCTGCTCGTCGTGGATCTGCCCGATGAGCTTGCCGCGGACGGCGAGGTTGGCGTACCGGAAGTCCCCGTCGGCGCGCTCCGCCGCCAGCGCCGAGGCGACCCGGTCGGCCCAGCCGCGGTAGTGGCCGTCGGGCAGCAGGTCGTCGCACATGCCCTCGGTGAAGGAGTCGCCGAGGGCGACGTAGCCGGCGTAGCTGCGATGGGTGGTGGGCACGGGCGGGGGCCTCCGCTCTCCTGGGACGGCTTCGCGGTCCGACGATCGTACGTGCGCGTCGGTGCGGCTCCGCAGCCAGGCCCCTGACCTCGGCGCTCATCGGGCGTCGACCGTTCGTTTATCGGCCCGCACCATCCTGGGCACACGGGGCGGCGGCCGGCGACGGGGGCCTTGCCGCTGCCCCCGTTCACCCGCCACGGGGCCACCGCGCCATCGGGCCACCGCCCTGCCGAGCCATCGCGCCATCGCGCTGCCGGGCCACCGGCTCGTCAGAGCGCGACGGCCGCCTCGTCCCCCGCCTTGCGGGGCGTGAACCAGTGCTCGCGCACGGCGTCGGTGGGCCGCTGCTCGCCGAGCGCGGCCAGGCCCCACTCCCCCAGCGCCTCGATGACCGGTCGCAGTTCGCGCCCGCGCTCGGTGAGCTCGTAGACCGTCGCGTTGGCCGGCCGTTCCAGTCGCCGCCGCGCGACCAGGCCCTCGCCCTCCAGCTGCTTGAGCCGGGCGGCCAGGATGTCGGTGGAGACGCCGGGCAGGTCGGCGTGCAGGTCGGTGTAGCGGCGCGGGCCGGCCAGGAGTTCACGGACGATCAGGAGGCTCCAGCGTTCCCCCACCGCGTCCAGGGCGCGGGCGACGGCGCAGTACTGGTCGTAGCTTCGGCGTGACATGTGGATCAGCATAGCCAAGAGGTTGGACTTTCCAAGTGCCAACTTGGTAGAACAAAGCAGAAGCAACGGAGCGGTGGTGACGGTCGGGAGGCCGCAGATGGAGTTTCGGCAGTCCAGCAAGCTGAATGACGTGTGCTACGAGATCCGCGGTCCGGTGGTCGACCAGGCCAACGCCCTGGAGGAGGCCGGGCACACCGTGCTGCGGCTGAACACCGGCAACCCGGCCCCGTTCGGCTTCGAGGCGCCCGAGGAGATCGTCCAGGACATCATCCGCAACCTGCCCAAGGCGCACGGCTACAGCGACTCCCGCGGCATCCTGCCGGCCCGCCGCGCGGTGGTGCAGTACTACCAGCAGCGCGGGGTCCAGGGCGTCGACGTCAACGACGTCTACCTCGGCAACGGCGCCTCCGAGCTGATCCAGATGGCCGTCACCGCACTGGTGGACGACGGCGACGAGGTGCTCGTGCCGATGCCCGACTACCCGCTGTGGACGGCGGTGGTCCGGCTGGCCGGCGGCAAGGCCGTGCACTACCTCTGCGACGAAGAGGCCGAGTGGTATCCGGACCTCGACGACATCGCCGCCAAGATCACCGCCCGCACCAAGGCGATCGTCGTCATCAACCCCAACAACCCCACCGGCGCGGTCTACCCGAAGGAACTGCTGGAGGGCATCCTCGACCTGGCCCGCCGCCACCAGCTGATGGTCCTGGCCGACGAGATCTACGACAAGATCCTCTACGACGGCACCGAGCACCACTGCCTGGCCGCCCTCGCGGACGACGTGCTCACCCTCACCTTCAACGGCCTCTCCAAGTCCTACCGGGTGGCCGGCTTCCGCAGCGGCTGGCTGGTCGTCTCCGGCCCCAAGCAGCACGCCACCGACTACCTGGAGGGCCTCACCATGCTCTCCGGCATGCGGCTGTGCCCCAACGTGCCCGCCCAGTACGCCGTCCAGGCCGCGCTCGGCGGCCACCAGTCCATCAACGACCTGGTGCTGCCCGGCGGCCGGCTCACCGAGCAGCGCGACATCGCGGTCCGGGCGCTCAACGAGATCCCCGGCGTCAGCTGCGTCACGCCCAAGGGCGCCCTGTACGCCTTCGCCAAGCTGGACCCGGCGGTGCACCGGATCGTCGACGACGAGCAGTTCGTGCTGGACCTGCTGCTGCGCGAGAAGATCCACGTCATCCAGGGCACCGGCTTCAACTGGCCCCGCCCGGACCACTTCCGCTTCGTCACCCTGCCCCGCGCCGACGACCTGGAGACGGCCGTCAACCGGATCGGGCGCTTCCTGGCGACGTACCGCCAGAGCTGAGCCCCTACCCTCGCACCCATGACCGTCCTGCGCTCGATCGCCCTGTTCGTCCTCGCCGCGCTCGCCGAGATCGGCGGCTGCTGGCTGGTCTGGCAGAGCGTGCGCGAGCAACGGCCGTGGTGGCTGGCCGGGTTGGGCGTGGTGGCGCTCGGCGCGTACGGCTTCGTCGCGGCGCTGCAGCCGGACAGCCAGTTCGGCCGGGTGCTGGCGGCGTACGGCGGGGTGTTCGTGGCCGGCTCGCTGCTCTGGGGCGTGCTCGTCGACGGCTTCCGGCCGACCCGCTACGACGTGGCGGGCGCGCTGATCTGCCTGGCCGGGGTCGCCGTCATCATGTACGGCCCCCGGCGCTGACCCGCCGGACGACCGGCCACCGCGGACGCACCGGTGCCCCGGTGTCGGGCTTCCGACACCGGGGCACCGTCACGACCGCCCGGGACTACCAGCCCCAGCCGCCGCCCTCGCCGTCGTCGTCGCGGCCGGAGTCCCAGCCCTCGCCGACCTTGCGCAGGATGGTGTAGTTGTCGATCTGCGTGCCGTCCTCGGCCAGCGCGGTGACCTTCATGGTCGACTTCTGGCCCAGGTGGGCCGGGGTGACGTCGACCTTGATGAAGGAGTAGCCGGTGTAGCGCACCCGCGACCACTGGATGGTCTCGGGGGTCTTCACCCGGCCCTTGCTCCAGTAGTACGTGGTGACCTCGTCCTGGTGGTTCTCGTGCCCCTCGTAGGTGTCCGGCACGTCGAACTTGTACAGGCTGCGGCCGGCCGCGCCCGCGGTCACGTAGACCACGCCGTCCTTCTCGGGCTCGATGGTGGCGCCGCTCGGCACCTGCTTCGAGACCTTGTTGCCGAGGATGGCGTCGGTGCGCTCGTAGATGTGGTTGTGGCCGTTGATGACCAGGTCCACCCGGAACTTCTCGAACAGCGGCACCCAGGCCTCGCGGACACCGCCCTCGGAGGCGTGCGCGACGGTGGTGGAGAAGGCGCAGTGGTGGAAGAAGACCACGACGAAGTCGATGGTCTCGTCGCTGCGCAGGTCCTTGAGGGTGCGCTCCAGCCACTTGGTCTGCTTGCCCGCCGAGAGGCCCAGGTTGGCCGGGATCTCGTAGGAGACGTCGTTGGCGTCGAGGGAGATCACGCCGACGTTCTTGTAGCGGAAGGTGTAGACGCCCGGGACGGTGCGCGGGTCCGGACCGTTGTTCGGCAGGTAGAAGCGGGTGTTCTCGCCGCCGTAGCCGTTGGGCGAGTACCAGGCCTCGATGTCGTGGTTGCCGTAGGAGACCATCCACGGGATCTCGGCGGCGACCGTCTCGGTCTGGACCAGGAAGTCGTCCCAGGTCTTCGCGTTGTAGACGGACTTGTCCGGGTCGGTGCCGGAGCCGGCCGGGTCGGCGTAGCAGATGTCGCCGGCGTGCAGGTGGAAGGACGGCTTCTGCGCCTTGATGATGTGGTCGTTGCCGGCCGCGTGGGCGCTGACGCCCTGGTCACCGAAGGCGGTGAAGGTGAACGGCTCGTACACCTTGCCCCAGCGGTGGTCGCGGGAGGGCGCGGTGCGGAAGGTGTGCAGGGTGGAGATCTGCTGCTGCGACGCGGGGTCGAAGCCCTCGTGGCCGACGCCGTAGTAGTACGTGGTGTCGGGGTGCAGGTCCTCCAGCGCCACGTGCAGGTAGTACTGGTCCACCGGCTGGCTGCCCGGGGTCAGCGCCGGGGTGTGCAGCGCGCGGACCTCGGCCTGCACCTTGTGGCTGAGCTCCCACGGGGTCTTGCCGAAGCGCAGGAACGGCTTCTTGACCGGCGCCGGGACCTGCCAGGAGATACGGAACTGGGTGTCCGGCTCGGGGCCGAACTGGAGGTGGCGACCGACCGGCGCGACCAGCGAGCCGTCGATGCCGTCCGTCGTGCCGCCCGTCAGCAGCTGCGGGCCGGCCGGCGCCGCGAAGGCGGTGCCGCTGCCCAGGGCACCGCCGACGGCGACGGCGCCGACGGTCACGGCACCGGCGCGCAGCATCCGGCGGCGGGAGAAGCGGGCCCGCAGGTACTCGTGCTGCTCGGCCATGCTCATGCGGTCGGCAAGCTTGGCCGGCACGCCCATGTTGGGGATATCCATGCGCGGGACTCTGTCAGCGGCGCGTGGATCTGACGCGGACGCCCGGTGAACGGGCCGCAGCGTGTCCCCCATTCGAACGCCAATGTTCGACCATGGTTCGGTAAAGGGCGTGTCCGCGTCGATCCGGCGCCGGATCATGGCCCCCGCCGGCCGGTCCACTTGAGTCCGTGTCGGCGCGGCCTCCCCCGGTGGGAACGGCGTGCCGGAGGGGCAGGCGGGTCAGGAGGGCTCGTCCCACTGCGTGGCGGTGCGGTTCCCGGTGCCGTCGCAGGTGCGGCAGATCTCGTCCCGGTAGGCGTGCTTGGCGCCGGTCGCGTCCACCCGGTAGCGCACGTACACCCCGGTGCCGTCGCACAGGAAGCAGTTGCCGCCCCCGCCGCCCACCTCGGTGGTGCCGGTGCCCTGGCAGGTCCGGCAGTTGAGGCCGGCGGTCCGTCCGGTGCCCGCGCAGATGCGGCAGACCGTCGTCATCGTCTTCCTCCCTGGCGCGGAACGGCTCGGTGCCACCGGTCATGCTAGTGGTGCGGACCGCCGGACCACCCCGGGACGACCATATGACGATCGGTCAGGTCAGGCCCGGCGGCGGACACTACTCCGGCAGGCCCTCGCGGACCCGCCGGGAGACCGAGATCAGCTGGAGGTCGAGCAGACCGGGCGGCTCGGCGAGCCCGGGGCCGCCCGCGCGCACCCAGGCGGCTATGTCGTCGATCATCTCGTCCATCAGGACGAAGCCGAGCCAGACCGGCCGCCCGCCCGCGGCCCGGCCCTCGCTGGAGGGCCCGACCACCACCACGTTGGACTGGCTGCACACGTCCAGGCACTTGACGGCACGGACCCGGCCCGCCGCCCCCACCGCCGTCCGCAGCCGCTCGTACTGCCCCGCGTGGTCCACCCCGGGGTGCTTCGCCTCGGTGCCGCAGCAGCAGCCGCGGCAGACGGTCACGGTCACCGGGGAGCCGGCGCCCCGCTTCCGGTCGTGGTCCCGGGCGCCGTCACGGTCACGGTCTCGGCGGCTCATCGGTTCTGGATACCCCTCGTGGTCGGCGGCGCGCTCTGCACCGGCACTGTACCCGCCGGTCAGGGGCCGCCCACCAGGCCTGACGCCCCGTGCCCCGGGGCGGGCCGCCGTCGAACCGCCCACCGCCCGCCGTTGAACCGCCTGCCGTTGAACCGCCCACCGCTCGCCACCCGCCGGCTATCCGACCGCCTGCGCCGCGGCCCGCCCCGCCGTACGGCCCGAGAACAGGCACCCGCCCAGGAACGTCCCCTCCAGCGAGCGGTAGCCGTGCACGCCCCCGCCGCCGAAGCCCGCCGCCTCGCCCGCCGCGTACAGGCCCGGCAGCACCTCCCCGTCCGGCCGCAGCACCCGGGAGGACAGGTCCGTCTCCAGCCCGCCCAGCGACTTGCGGGTCAGGATGTTGAGCCGCACGGCGATCAGCGGGGCGGCGCCGGGGTCGAGGATGCGGTGCGGGGCGGCGGTGCGCACGAGCTTGTCGCCGAGGTAGCGGCGGGCGCCGTGGATGGCGGTGACCTGGAGGTCCTTGGCGAAGGGGTTGGCCAGCTGGCGGTCGCGGTCCTCGACGGTGCGGCGCAGCGCGTCCGGGTCGATCAGCGGCTCGCGGGTCTTGGCGTTCATGCCGCGGGCGAGGTCGGCGAGGTTGCCCGCGACCACGAAGTCCCGTCCGTGCCGCAGGTGGCCCAGGACCGGGCCGGGGGCGCCGGGCAGGGCGCGGCCGAGCACGCCGCGCACGGACTTCCCGGTCAGGTCCGGGTTCTGCTCGGAGCCGGAGAGGGTGAACTCCTTCTCGATGATGCGCTGGTTGAGCACGAACCAGGTGTACTCGTACCCGGTGGACATGATGTGCTCCAGCGTCCCGAGGGTGTCGAAGCCGGGGAACAGCGGGACGGGCAGCCGCCGGCCGCGCGCGTCCAGCCAGAGCGAGGACGGGCCGGGCAGGATCCGGATGCCGTGCCGGGCCCAGATCGGGTCCCAGTTCTCGATGCCCTCGGTGTAGTGCCACATCCGGTCGCCGTTGATCAGGCTGGCGCCGGCCGCGCCGGCGATGTCCAGCATCAGGCCGTCCACGTGCGCGGGCACGCCGGAGAGCAGCTTGGCGGGCGGGGTGCCGAGCCGGGCCGGCCAGGCCTTGCGGACCAGGTCGTGGTTGCCGCCGATGCCGCCGGAGGTGACGACCACGGCCTGGGCGCGCAGTTCGAACTGCCCGGCGACCGTGCGGGAGCTGGCCTCGCCCCGGCTGGCCGGGCTCGGCTCCAGCACCTCTCCGGTGACGGTGTCGACGGCGCCCGCGGTGGCGGACAGTCCGGTGACGCGGTGCCGGAAGCGCAGGTCCACCAGCCCGCGGGCGGCGGCGTCGCGGACCCGGCGCACGAAGGGCGCCAGCAGTCCGGGGCCGGTGCCCCAGGTGATGTGGAAGCGCGGCACCGAGTTGCCGGGCCCGTCGGCGAGGAATCCGCCGCGCTCGGCCCAGCCGACCACCGGGAAGAACCGCACGCCCATCCCGCGCAGCCAGGAGCGCTTCTCGCCCGCGGCGAAGTCCACGTACGCCTCGGCCCAGCGGCGCGGCCAGGCGTCCTCGGGGCGGTCGAAGCCGGCCGTGCCGAGCCAGTCCTGCCAGGCGAGGGCGTGCGAGTCGCGGATCCGCATCCGGCGCTGCTCGGGCGAGTCGACCAGGAAGAGGCCGCCGAAGGACCAGTGCGCCTGTCCGCCGAGCGAGGCCGCCGGCTCCTGGTCGAGCAGGATCACCTTCCGTCCGGCGTCGGCGAGTTCGGCGGCCGCGGCGAGGCCGGCGAGGCCCGCTCCGATGACGATGACGTCGGCGTCCAGGGCCATGCGCAGTCCTCCGTGGCGGCTCGCGGTGGCGGCGGGCCCGGGGGTGCGCCGTCGCCGTGCGCCCGATACTGCGGCCTGCGGTGACGTCCGGTCAACCGGTTGTCGACCGGCCGGTAACAAGCGCGTGCGTGAATTCCGCTCCACAGCGTTTCGGAAATACCTCCGATACGCGGTGGAGCGGAATTCGAAATGTCACGCGGCGCCATCTGACGGAATTTCGGCAATTTCTGCGCAAACCATGGACGCCCGCGAAACCTGGCAGTAACTTACCTGCGAGTAGCTGTGGCCCGGCTCGGCACGACCCCCCACCCGTCGTTTCTCTCCCCCAGGAGGAACCGTGCTCCGCCCTGCCCGGAATTCCCGGCACCTCCGGAATTCCACCGCGCTCGCCGCGGTCGCCCTCGGCGCGGCCCTGGCGCTGACCTCCACCAGCGCCCAGGCCGCCACGCCCGCCCCGAAGCACTACGTGGCGCTCGGCGACTCCTACGCCGCCGGCGCCGGTGTGCCCGGCCAGTCGGCCGGACTCTGCCTGCGCTCCGACCACAACTACGGCCACCTCGTCGCCGGCGCCCTCAAGGCGGGCACCTACACCGACGTGACCTGCGCCGCCGCCAAGGTCAAGCACATGACGCAGTCCCAGTACGACGCGTTCATCAAGGTCAACGACCCGCAGTTCGACGCACTGACCGCCGACACCGACCTGGTCACGCTCGGGATCGGCGGCAACGACCTCGCCGCCAGCGACCTCGGTCTCGGCGAACTGGTCGCCACCTGCATCGCCGGCGCGGTGGTCAACCCGCTGGGCACGCCCTGCAAGGACGTCTACCACCACGGCTACTGGGACTGGAGCACGTGGTCCTGGCAGTACGGCAACGACGACCTGGCCGAGCGGATCCGCACCACGATCGCCCCGCAGATCGCCACCACCCTCCAGCAGATCCACACCAAGGCCCCCAAGGCCAAGGTGCTGCTGGTCGGCTACCCGTCCGTGCTGCCCGCCGACGGCTCGGCCTGCATCCTGCGCCAGCCGGTGACGCCGGGCGACGTCGAGTACATGTACGGCGTGCTCGACAAGCTGAACGCCGCCATGAAGTCCACGGCGGCGGCCAACGGCGCGACGTACGTGGACACCGCGACGCCGACGGTCGGGCACGACGTCTGCTCGGACGACCGCTGGATCGAGGGCGCGCTGCCCGGTTCGCCCGCCGTGCCGTTCCACCCGAACGCGACGGGCGAGAAGGCGATGGCGGACGCGGTGCTCGCCGCGCTGCGGTAGCCGGGCACGGACCCGCCGCGCCGGCCCCGCGCAGGCGGCCCCGTGCACGCGACCCCGGAAAGCCCCGAGGGGCCGGTGACCAGACCCCGGTCACCGGCCCCTCGGTCCGCCCGTCGCGCGCTATTCCGGCTCGGCGGCGGTGGCGGAGCCGGTGGCGGCGGCCAGCCCGGCCGACCACTTCTCCTCGACGTTGCCGAACTTCCAGTAGGCGATCGCCGCCGCCCAGGTGAGCACGAACAGCCCGACGATGGCGTAGCCCACGAAGTTGAGGTCCAGCCCGCCGACCCAGGCGATCGGCCCGCTGGTGATGTCCAGCTTCTCGCCGAGCAGGCCGATCAGCTCGATCGAGCCGATGACCAGCGCGACCAGCACCGACAGCCCGGTGACGGTCAGGTTGTAGTAGATCTTGCGGACCGGCTTGGAGAAGGCCCACTCGTAGGCGAAGTTCATGAACGAGCCGTCGATGGTGTCCAGCAGGCTCATCCCGGCCGCGAACAGGATCGGCAGGGTGAGCAGCGCGTACCAGGGCAGCGAGAAGGCCGCCGCGCCGCCCGCCAGCACCAGCAGGGACACCTCGGTGGCGGTGTCGAAGCCCAGGCCGAACAGCAGGCCGACCGGGTACATGTGCCAGGGCTTGGTGACGGCCCTGGTCACCCGGCCGAGGATCCGGTTCATCAGCCCGCGCCGCTCCAACTGGCGCTCCAGCTCGGCCTCGTCGTACTCGCCCTCGCGCATCCGGCGGAAGACCTTGAGGATGCCGTTGAAGGCGCCCAGGTTGATCAGGCCGAGCAGCAGCAGGAAGGTGCCGGAGACGGTGACGCCGATCAGGCCCGTCATCTCGTGCAGCGTCGAGTCGTCGGACTCCACCTGGCCGGCCAGCGAGCGGATGCCGAAGGCCAGCAGCGCGCAGAGGCCGAAGACGATCGAGGAGTGCCCGAGCGAGAACCAGAAGCCGACCGACAGCGGCCGCTTGCCCTGGCCCATCAGCTTGCGGGTGGTGTTGTCGATGGCCGCGATGTGGTCCGCGTCGAAGGCGTGCCGCATGCCGAGGGTGTAGGCGGTCAGGCCCATGCCCGCACCGAACACCTGGCCGCCGACGGTGTAGTGCTCGGGGGCGACGAGCGCGAGCAGGGTGAACCAGCCGACGACGTGCAGCGCGAGGATGAACCCGCCCATTCCGGCCAGGCGGATCCACTCCTCACGGGTGAGTCGGTCGCGCCAGCGAGGGGCGGTCATCGGGTGTCCTTTCGGCGGTACGGGCTGAGCTGGGCCATCTTTCCGCCTGGACGCACGCAGTTGCAAGTCATGCGCAATTACGGTTTGCTCTCCGCCCACCCCGACATCCCCACGATCCGTACAGGGCCTCGTCACCTCCCGGGACTTACTCCGGCCCCTCTACGCGCGGATACTGCCGTTCTACGCGCGAAAACTCGGGCGCCGAACACCTCGACTCCCCACGGAGGAACGGCACATGACGATCCGCATTCGAACTGTCGCGGCCCTCTCCGGCGCGGCGCTGCTCGCGGCCGGCCTCACCACCCTGGCCCCCACCGCCACCGCCGCCCCGGCCCCCGCGACCGCCGCCGTCAGCGCCACCCCGCACCGGGTGCTGTTCGACAACAGCAAGGCCGAGACCGCCGGCAACGCCGACTGGATCATCAGCACCAGCCAGCCCGACCCGCTCGCCCAGAACCCCAACCCCACCACCGAGAAGAGCTGGACCGGCGCGCTGTCCGCCTGGGGCGTCGCCCTGCAGAAGACCGGCCAGTACAGCCTCAAGACCCTCCCGTCCGGCTCGACCATCACCTACGGCACCGGCGGCGCGCTCGACCTCGCCAACTTCGACACCTTCGTCGTCCCGGAGCCCAACATCCGGTTCAGCGCGGCCGAGAAGACCGCGATCATGAAGTTCGTCCAGAACGGCGGCGGACTCTTCCTGATCTCCGACCACACCAACAGCGACCGCAACAACGACGGCTGGGACTCGCCGAAGATCATCAACGACCTGCTGACCAGCAACGGGGTGAACAACAACGACCCCTTCGGCTTCTCGGTCGACCTCCTCAACATCACCACCGACAACCCGCGCGCGGTCGGCGACGCCACCGACCCCGTCCTGCACGGCTCCTTCGGCACCGTCACCGGCTCGATCCTGCGCAACGGCACCACCTTCACCCTGAAGCCCGCCGACAACCCCTCGGTCAAGGGCCTGGTCTACCGGACCGGCTACAGCGGCAACACCGGCGCCTTCTTCGTCACCAGCACCTTCGGCTCCGGCCGGGTGGCCATCTGGGGCGACAGCTCCCCGATCGACGACGGCACCGGCCAGTCCGGCAACACCCTGTACAACGGCTGGAACGACCCGGCCGGCACCGACGCCGCCCTCGCCCTCAACGCCACCGCCTGGCTGAGCAAGGCGTGACCACCGCGCAGCGCTCACCGCGAAGGGCGTGACCGCTGCGCAGCGCTCACCAGGAAAACGGCCGCTTCCTCCCCTAGGGTCGGAATGCCGACGCCCGCGGCGCGCACGTACGGCCCACCGGCCGCACGGTCGGCGCGCCGCGGGCCCGTCGGCGCCCACCCGGCCCGGGACCCGATGGGAGCGGCCATGCCGTCCTACCCCTTCCACACCACCCGCGAGGACGTCCGCATCCCGCTCCCCGACGGCACGCAGCTGGCCGCCCGCCTGTGGCGGCCGGTCACCGACGAGCTCGTCCCCGCACTGCTGGAGTACTCCGGCGGCCGCCTCAGCGACCGGACCGCCGCCGAGGACGCCCGGCGCCACCCCTGGTACGCCGGGCACGGCTACGCCACCCTGCGGGTCGACACCCGCGGACACGGCAACTCCGCCGGAACCCCCGGCGAGCCCGGCGGCGAACAGGAGCTGACCGACGGCGCCTTCGTGGTCGACTGGCTCGCCCGCCGCCCGTACTCCACCGGGCGGGTCGGCCTGCTCGGGGTCGGTGCGGCCGGCACCACCGCGCTGCGCCTGGCCGCCCGGATGCCGGAGATCGTCGGCGCCGTGGTCACCGCCTGCCCGGAGGGCGGCCACCGGCTCGGCGGCGCCGTCCTCGCCGCCGACCTGCACACCCGGCTCACCGCGCTGGTCGCCGACGCCGCCCTGCCGCCCGACCCGCGCCACGTCGGCGACGTCTGGCGCAGCCGCTGGCTGACCCGGCTGGAAGCCCTGGAGCCGCCCGTCGACACCTGGCTCGCCGCCGGCGAGACCACCGTGCCCGTCTCCGTCCCCACCTTCGCGATCGCCGGCTGGGGGGACCCGTCCTGCTCCTTCGTGCTGCGACTGCTCGCCGAGTCCCCCACCGCGCGCGCCCTGATCGGCCCCTGGCCGCACGGCCTGCCCGAGGACGCCCTGCCCGAGACGCTGCGCTGGTGGGAGCACTGGCTGCGCGGCGCCGACACCGGCGCCGTCAAGGAACCCGCCCTGCGCAGCTGGATCGGCACCCGCTGGACCGGCGACGACGCCTGGCCCTCGCCCGACGTCCGTGAGATCCACTACGGCCTGGACGGGCCGCTGCGCACCGCCGGCACCGCCGCCGACGACCGCTTCGTCCACGTCCGCTCGCCGCAGCACACCGGCCTCAACGCCGGTGCCTACGTCCCGCACGGCCGCCCCGCCGACCAGCCGCCCGACCAGCGCGAGGAGGACGGCCGCTCGGTCTGCTTCGACTCCCAGCCGCTGCCCGAGCCACTCGAACTGCTCGGCGCCCCGACCGTACGGCTCCGGCTGCGCGAGGGCGGTCCCGCGCCCCTGGTGGCGGTCCGGCTCTGCGCGGTCGGCCCGGACGGCACCTCGGAGCTGGTCACCCGGGGCGTCCTGGTCGCCGAGGGCCCGGACGTCGAGGTGGAGCTCGCCGCCTGCGGCTGGACCTTCCCGGCCGGGCACCGGCTGCGGCTCGCCTTCTCCTCCGTCTACTGGCCGTGGGTGTGGCCCCCGGCCGAGGACGGCGGGTACGCCCTCGACCCGTCCCGCTCCACCCTGAGCCTGCCCGTCCGCCACCTCGCCGCCGACGTGGGCGCCGCGCCGGTCACCTTCTCGACCCCCTCGCTGCCCGATCCGCTCGACGTCCACCTCACCGAACCGCTCACCGCCCGGCCCGAACACCTCACCGTCCACGACATCGGCCGGCACGAGTGGCGCACCGAGCTCTCCCCCGCCTCCGACGGCACCCGGACCCACCCCGACGGCCTCGTCCGCGACGAACACACCGTCACCGCCTACCGCGTCCTCACCGACGCCCCGCTCAGCGCCCAGGCCCGCACCGACCACACCGTCCGGCTGGAGCGCCCCGACATCGGCTGGGACGTCACCGTCCAGACCCGCGCCCAACTACGCTGCGACGCCGGGCACTTCCTCAGCATCGTGCAGCTGCGGGCGCTGGAGGCCGGATCGGTGGTGTTCACCCGCGAGTGGCAGCACCGGGTGCCCCGAGAGAAGCCCTCAAAGTAAGCCTTATGGAGTTTGCCTCCACCTCTCGATGCCCTTATAAATGACCCCATGAAGACCCTTGGCCTGATCGGCGGCATGAGCTGGGAGTCCACCGCCGAGTACTACCGCCTGCTCAACGAACTCACCCGCGACCGCCTCGGCGGGCTGCACTCCGCCCGGCTCGTGCTCCACTCCGTCGACTTCGCCGTCATCGAGCAACTGCAGACGGCCGGGCGCTGGGACGAGGCCGGCGAGGTCCTGGCCGCCGCCGCGCGCTCACTGGAGGCGGCCGGCGCCGACCTGCTGCTGATCTGCACCAACACCATGCACAAGGTCGCCGGCCACGTCGAGGCGGCGGTCTCCGTCCCCCTGCTCCACCTGGCCGACGCCACGGCGGCCGCCGTACGGGCGGCGGGCCTGCGCCGGGTCGGGCTGCTGGGGACGGCGTTCACCATGGAACAGGACTTCTACCGGGGGAGGTTGGCTTCCGGAGGCCTCGACGTCCTCGTCCCGGACGCCGCCGCGCGCGCCCTGGTCCACCGGGTGATCTACGAGGAACTGTGCGTCGGGGTGGTCCGGGAGGAGTCCCGGGCGGCGTACCGGCGGGTGATCGGGGACCTGGTGGCGGCGGGCGCCGAGGGGATCGTCCTCGGCTGCACCGAGATCGAACTGCTCGTCCGGCAGGAGGACAGCCCCGTCCCGGTGTTCCCCACCGCCCGTCTGCACGCGGAGGCCGCCGTCGCCGCCGCCCTCGACGACCGGTGACGGGAAAAGGGCTTGCGCAGAAGGGCGTTCAAGCAGCAAGATCTTCCCCGACCGAGGCATCGTCAGAGGAGGTGAGACCCGTGAAGGCTGTATCGACGTGGGTGCTCCCCCTTTCCGTCACGGTCGGCGACTGACGCAAGCGTCGCCGGGAGCGCCTTCCCCCAGCAAGGCCCTCCCGAAAGGCAACTGCCATGAATACTTTCCGGTTCACTGCCGATTCCGTGTCGAACGGCATCCGCGAGCGCGACTTCACCGTGGACGGCGTCCCCGGCGTGCTCTGGTCCCCGGCCACCGGCGCCGACCGCGCCCCGCTCGTCCTGATGGGACACGGCGGCGGCAACCACAAGAAGCACCCCGCGATGTCGGGCCGCGCCCGGCTGCTCGTCGACGACCACGGCTTCCACGTCGCCGTCCTCGACGCACCCGGGCACGGCGACCGGCCGCGCACCGCCCACGACGAGGCGGAGATCGCCGACATGTTCCGGGCACGGGCGGCCGGCGAGCCCGAAGGCCCGATCGTCGTCCGCTACAACGACCACCTGGCGAAGCTCGCCGTGCCCGAGTACCACGCGACCCTGGACGCCCTCCAGCAGCTCCCGGAGATCGGCGCCGACGGGCCGGTCGGCTACTGGGGCATCAACATGGGCACCGCGATCGGCGTGCCCTTCGTGGCGGCCGAACCCAGGATCACGGCCGCGGTCTTCGGCCAGCACTGGCCCGACGCCCTGGCCGAGCACGCGAGGCGGATCACCGTCCCGATCGAGTTCGGCCTGCAGTGGGACGACGAGCACATCTCCCGCGCGGACGGCCTCGCACTGTTCGACGCCTTCGCCTCGACGGAGAAGTCCCTGCACGTCAACGCGGGCAAGCACAAGGAGTTCCCGCGCTTCGAGGCCGACAGCGCCGCCCGCTTCCTCGCCCGCCACCTCGGCAGGCCCGCCGGCTGACCGCCGGCCCGGTGGTGCCCCGCCCCGGTGGTGCCCCGTCCTCACCCGGGCGGGGCGCCATCGGGGCGGGCGGCCCTGCTCGAAGGGCCGTCATGGGGATCACCCCTCCTCCGGCACCTCCACGATCAGCAGGGTCCCCCGGCTGCCCGCCCGCACCGCGTGCCACGCGCCGGCCGGGACGACGCACAGCTCACCGGCCCGCAGGGTCGACTCCTCGCCGTCCACCAGGAGTTCGAGACTCCCCTCGGCGACGAACAGCACCTCGGCCGTCCCGTGCGCCTCCGCTTCCAGCTCCCGCCCGTCCATCCGCAGGACCTTCACCGCCGCCGTCCCGACCCGCCCCAGCACCTGGGAGCGCCAGGCCTCGGGCAGCAGGGCCGCCCGCTCGTTCACATCCACCAAGCTCATGGCCCTGGACGCTATCCGTCCCGGGCGGTCGATTGGTTGACCGTTCGGTAAAACCTCACGATGATCGCTCCGGTGAAGGCACGCACGCTCTACCACGACCTGCTCGACCACGACGGGCCGGCCGCCGACGACATCGACCGCTGGCTCGGCCAGGCGGCCGCCGCGGACTACCGCGCACGCCTGCGGACGGCCGCCGTCCACGGCTCCGCCTGGTGGGGCGACCAGCAGCACCACGGACCGGCGCTCGTCGAGGAGCTGTACGCGCTCGGCCGGGTCGCCGACGTCCTGCTGCTCGACCCGCGACCGGACGACTACCTGCGGGCGTTCACCGCCCTCGGGATGACGCCGTTCGACGGCCTCGTGCCCTTCGACCCCTTCCTGCACGAGATCGTCGACGTCGAGCAGGCCGCGGACCCGCAGGCGCCGATCGAGGTCCTGGAGGTCCGGCGACCCGGGCTGATGCTCGGCGAACTGCTGTTCAACCGCGCCCGGGTACGGATCCGGGCCGGCGCCGCGCACGCCGAGCGCGGGGTCGCCGACCGCTTCCCGCTCTACTGGACGTTCCGCCGCGCCGACCGGCCGGTGCACGACCTCTCGCACGGCTGGGGCAGCAACTCCCAGTGGAGCACCGACTTTCGCCTCGACTACCGCACCCCCGGCGGCGACCACCTCAACGTCGCCGAGGACGGCTCGGTCGACGGCCGCCCCGACCTCGGCCACTACCAGGAGCTGGCCCCCGAGGAGCAGTTGCTCACCCCGGCCGAGCGGCGCGAACTGCTGCGCAACCGCTGCCTGCTGCGCACCCCGCAGGCGGCCGCCGAACTCGCCGCCTCGCCCGGCTGGGAGGACGAACTGTTCCCCTACGCGTGGCGGCTGCCGGCCGGGGAGTCGTGATCGGCCGGGGAGTGGTGATCGGCCAGGGAGTCGTGATCGGCCAGCACCTCGCCGATCACGTACCGGGCGATGCCGGTCATCCGCGGGTTGGTCCGGCGGTAGTAGGCCAGCTCCATCAGCGCGACGGACAGCGCCCAGCCGCGACCGCGGGCCCAGGTGGCGCCGTCGGCGGCCACCGCCGTCCGGAAGGCGGCGCGGGCCGGCCCGGGGAGCACGTACCAGGCGGCGATCAGGTCCACGGCCGGGTCGCCCAGGCCCGCGCAGCCGAAGTCGATGACGGCGCTCAGTCGGCCGCGCCCGTCCACCAACAGGTTGCCGGGCTGCAGATCGGCGTGGATCCAGACCGCCGGACCGGCGTGCCCGGGGGCGTGAACGGCCTCGTCCCAGGCGGAGGTTGCGGCCGCGACGTCGATGACGTCCGGGAGTTCCGCGATCGCCCTCCGGACCGCACCGTCCCGCTCCGGCAGGGACTCGCTGCGGTAGGAGGCGGGGCCGCCGGTCGGGTCGACCCGGCGCATCGCGGTCACGAAGGCCGCCAAGTCGGCGGCCAGCAGGGCGGGTTCGGCCACCGCACCGGCCACCGGGTTCGCGCCGTCGAGCCAGCGCAGGACCGACCACGGCCACGGGCAGCCGTCCACCGGTCCTCCCCGGGCCACCGGGGCAGGCACCGCGACCGGAAGCTCGGGCGCGAGGCGCCGAAGCCAGACACACTCCTTGTCGATGTCCTCGACGGCCCCCGGGATCCGCGGGACGCGCACCACCAGGTCCGCGCCCAGCCGGTACATCGCGTTGCTCGTCCCGGCCGTGGCCACCGACGCGACCGGCAGGCCCGCCCAGTGCGGGAACTGCGCGGCGACCATCCGGCGGACCAGGGCGTCGTCGATGTCGATCTCGTCGGCGTGCATCGCGGGGAAGGAGGACATGGTGACCGAGCCTGCCGGGCCGGCGGCGCTCCCCGCAAGCGAATTGTCCGCCGCGGAGACCACCCTCGGGGACCACCCTCGGGGACCACCCGCAGAGACCACCCTCGGCGGCTACCAGGCCACGTCCTTCCCCTGGTGGTCCAGGAAGCGCAGGCCGGGCTCGCCGCGGTGGCGCTCGATCGTCGCCACCACGCCGGGAACGCTCTCCTCCACGCTCAACTCGGCTTCCATTCCGCCGAGTTCGGTCCGCACCCAGCCCGGGTCCATCAGCAGCAGGCTGCGCTCGCCACCGGCCTGGCGGACGGCGTAGCAGCGCATCAGCTGGTTCAGCGCGGACTTGCTCGCCCGGTACAGGTCCTGCCCGCCCTCGGTGTTCAGGGCGATGCTCCCCTGGTCGGACGACATCACCCCGATCGTCCCGGCGGGCGCGACCAGCGGCCCGAGGACCTCCACGACGCGCATCGGGCCGAGCGCGTTGGTGACCATCACCTCGGTGAACATCTCCGTCGGCACCTCGCCGATCGGCAGGTCGCCGCGGGTGACGGCGGCGTTGACGAAGAGCAGGTCGAGGGTGCGCCGGGCCAGCCGGTCACGGAGGGCCGCGATCTGCTCCGGGTCGGTCATCTCCAACGACTCGACGGTCACCCGCCCGCCGGCCGACTCGGCCAGTTCGTGCAGGCCGGTGCGGCGGTTGCCGCGCACCGTACCGATGACGTCCCAGCCGCGGCGGAGGTACTCCGCGGCGATCCCGAGGCCCAGGGTGCGGGAGGCGCCGATGACGAGGGCGGTCCTGCGCGGCGCGGCCGCGAGGTGCCGTTCTTCACTCTTGGGTCGAACTTCACTCATGGGTCGAGTCTCCGAGCGGCCGGGCCGGGCGTCCAATACCCTTCCGGGCGCATTGATACCGTGCGGGCATGGACCTGGACCTGCGCAAGCTCCGCTACTTCGTCGCGGTGGCCGAGCACCGCCGGTTCGGCCGGGCCGCCCAGGAGTTGTTCATCACCCAGCCCGTCCTCAGCCGACAGATCCGGGCGTTCGAGCAGGAGTTGGGCTGCCGGCTCTTCACCCGGACCACGCGCAGCGTCGAACTGACCGCCGCCGGG
Source organism: Kitasatospora sp. NPDC096140 (assembly GCF_040303045.1). Lineage (NCBI taxonomy): Bacteria > Bacillati > Actinomycetota > Actinomycetes > Kitasatosporales > Streptomycetaceae > Kitasatospora > Kitasatospora sp. NPDC096140. The sequence goes on along the minus strand of NZ_JBEOUW010000068.1, from coordinate 5,458 downwards.
CGGCAGTTGTACCAGGAGGCGGCACGGATCACCGTGACCGTGGACGCCGCCCTGCAGCGGGTCCAGGAGGCCGCGCGGGGCGAGCAGCGGCTGGTCGTCGCCTTCTCCCCCGGCCTGCACGTGTCGGAGGCGATCCGGGCGTACACGGCACGCCACCCGGAGGTCGGGATCGACGTCCTCCCGTTGCGCTGGTGGGAGCAGGACGCCCCGCTGCGCGACGGCCGCGCGCACGTCGGCCATCTGCGGCGGCCCTTCGACGATACCGGGCTGCACACCGTCCCGACCGGCCGGGAGACCAAGGTGGCCTGCCTGCCGGCGACGCATCCGCTGGCCGGCCGCCGCACGCTCACCGCGGCCGACCTCGACGGCGAGCCGATCCTCGACGCCAGGAAGCGGCGGACCTCCTCGCTGGACGAGAAGTTCGAGCTGATCGCCTCCGGGCAGGGCATCGCGCTGGTGCCGCTCAGTGTCGCCGGCTCGTACTCCCGCCCCGACCTGGTCTACCTGCCGGTCACCGACTCGCTGCCCGTCGAGACCTGCCTGGCGGTGCCGGAGGGCGGTTGCACCGGGCCGGTGGCGGACTTCCTGGCCATCGCCGCCGCAACGCTGCGCCGCCGCCCCTCCGGCGGCACGCCGGCGTCCGCGACCGCGCTCCCGCCGGCGCCCGAACCCGCGACCGCGACCACACCTGCAACCGCGCCCGAACCCGCGCCCCGACCCGCAGCGGCTCAAACCCGGACCGCGAGGTCCTGACCGCCCACCACCTTGAGCAGCCGCAGCGCCTCGTGCGAGGGCGTCCCGGGAGCCCGGGTCGGTGAAGAAGCGCCAGATCTGGTTGCGCTCGCCGGGCGGCAGCGCGGAGAAGTCACCGAGCAGCGCGGCCGCCATGGCGTTCCAGGCGAGGAGGTCGCGGGCGGCGCTGGTGACCATGGCCGGGGTGTCGTCGAGCCGGTCGAGCAGGTGCAGGACGCCCGGCAGCTCGCCGAGGCCGGGGCCGGGCCGAGCGGCCGGTTCTTCGCCCCGGAGGGCGGCACCTACTCCTGGTAGGCCCCCGCGGCGATGAGTCCGGGCAGCTCGCGCATGTCGCGGAAGACGACGGTGCCGGGCCCGGTCAGCCGCTCCGCCGCCGTGACGCCGCCCGCGTACCCGAGCGCGCGCATCCCGGCGGCGCGGGCGGCCGTGACGCCGGGCGCACTGTCCTCGACCACGACGCAGGCCGCCGGGTCGACGCCCATGCTCCGCGCCGCGTGCAGGAACAGGTCGGGCGCGGGCTTGCCGTGCCGGACCTCGGTGGCGCTGAAGATCCTTCCGGCGAAGCGCTCGTACAGCCCGGTCCGGCCCAGGGTGTGCCGCATCTTCTCGTGCGTGCCGCTGGAGGCCACGCACACCGGCAGGTCGATCGCGTCCAGCGCCTGCGGCAGGCCGTCCACCGGGGTCAGCCCGGCGTCCACGGCCTCCGCGTGCAGGGCGTGGAAGCGCTTGCCCCACACCGCCGCCGTCTCCGCCCCGAGCCGCTCGGCGACCAGCGCGTTGTTGACCGCCTCCGACCGCCCGACGAACCGCTCGATCGCCTCCGCTTCGCTCAGCGGCCAGCCGTACTCCTCCCCCAGCCGCACCAGCACCCGTACGGCGATCACCTCGCTGTCCACCAGGACGCCGTCGCAGTCGAATATCACCAGCTCAATCGGCTTGATCATCCGGCCAGCATAGGCGCGGCCCCAACCCGATCAGGAGCCAGGCGCCGTCCCGGGGATGCTGTCCGGCAGGCCCACCGGGTTCGAGCACGGGTAGTCCGCCACGACGGCCCTGGCGACCTTCAGCGCGATGTCCAGGACCGCCCGGTGGCTCCTGTCCGACGGCTGGGCGTACGTGCCCCTGTTGACCTGAACCCCCACGTACGGCTGGGCCGCGTTCTCCGGGTTGTCACACCGGAGCCCCAGGCCCACTTCGTTCTGCCCGACCCACCCTTGCACGTCCGCACCGAAGTCGAGCCGGTGGTCGTGTGCCCCCGAGCCCGTGCCGTAGACATGCTGCTTCATCTCGGACTCGTCCATCGTCTGTACGTCGATCCGCACGAGGGAGTCCTCCGCGGTCCGACGGACCTCGCACCTCTGGTACGCCGCGGTCGGGCGGAGCCGCTTCCGAATGTCGACCCGCCATTCACCGTCGTATGTCCAGTCGTCCTCGACGAACGTCCCGTGCGCGTCATCCGCCAGGGGCTTGAGGTCCGCCCGGGTGAGCACCGACCAGCACGCACCCGCGGGCAGTTCGGCGGGGGCGTGAGCCGACCGCCACCACCACCCGAGCCCGGCGAGGACCACGGCAGCGACCCCGACGGCGAGCCACCGCCGCCGGAGCCGCCTGCCCTCAGCCATTGACAGCCCTGGTGACCAGCCCGGCACCGCCGGTCGCGCCGTCCCGCGCCGCGTCCGCGGCCGCCGTGGACAGCACCTCGATCTGCTGCGGGTTCAGCCCGGTCCCCTGCGCCACGTTCTCCACCGCCTTCTTCGCTGCGGAGCCGAGCCCGTTGAAGCCCGCAACGTCCGCGGCCGTGGCCGGGTCCGCGGTGTTCGGATCGACGTGGTAGCCCGACGTCAGCTGGTCGATGAAATAGTTCGCCGGCAGCGACATGCCCTTACCGATACCGGGAAGGTCCCCCAGCAGCCTGCCGCCGGTCATGGCCCAGACCGCCTTCCCCCACATGCCGTTCTGGTCGACGGCCTTGTTGTACGCGTCCGCCTCGCCCTTCATCTCGTCCACCAACCCGGCGGTCCGGCCCGCAGTGAGGATCCCGCCCACCTCGCCGCCGGAGTGCGCCGCGTTCCTCACAGCCTGGTCGAACTCGGCGCCGTAGGTGTCCCGGTGCAGCATCACGTCCTGGATGCGGGCCGTCGTGTAGGCCTGCTGGGCCTGGGCGACGGCCCCGAAGGCGTCGGGGTTGCGGCCCAGCGCCGCCAGCAGCTTCGCCGTGTTGCCCGGGTCCAGGTCCGCCTTGGAACCGTAGGTCGTCAGCGAGTGGTCATGCGGACTCATCGCCCCCTGCACGTCCCCCATGTAGGCAGCGGTCAGATGGCCCAGGCTGGGCGCCAGGTCCGCGAGGTCGGCGCCCTTGCGCAGCAGCTTGGGGCCGTCCCCGCTCCCGAAGCGGTCGACCACGTCCTTCATCACCGCAGCCTGCTCCGGCGTGTGCGGCGACAGCGGAGTGTCCGGCGACGCGTCGGGGGCACGGCCTGTGGTGGCCGCCTCCAGCGCGTGGCCGAGGGCGATCAATTCCGGTGACTCCGCGTGGCCGCTCGCGAGGTAGTCATTCCCCTTCGAGATGTCCTGGAGTGGCGAGCGGTCGCCCCCCACGGTCAGCGCCTTGAGGTAGGTGTTGTCCTGGCCGATGGCCTTGACGGAACCGTCGAGGTTGTAGGACGTCGCCCGGTCGTGGAAGAACTGGGTCGCGGCCGGCGGATTGTGCGCGAGCGCGTCCAGCACACCATTCATCGGGTTGAAACCGCCCGTTTGGGGGCCTTGCGCGTAACCCAGCAGCTTCATCCGGTCCAGGTCGGAGTGGAGCCAGGGCGTCGAGGTGAAGAAGCCAGGCATCTCACTGAGCTGGGTGACGTGTTCGGCCACCGGATTGAGGAAGTGCGCGTCATATGTTCCGGTCCGCAGAATGTTCGCCAGGATCTGGTAGCCGTACGGCTGGACGCTGCCGCTGACCCGGTCGCCGCGCGGGAGGATCTCCGTCCTGGTGGCTCCGGCCCGGCGCAGGCCCGCCTCCCACTCGTCGGACAGGTGAGGGAAGTTGTGGCTGTCGGTGGCGGTGGCCAGCGCCATGCCGAGGTTCGCCTGGAGGTCTGCGACGGCCTGCGGCCGCCTGCCTCCCTGGTCCGCCGAGGCGACGGCCAGCTGGCCGTAGTACTTGAGGAAGCCGTCCGGTCCGAGCCCCTGGTAGAAGGCGGTGGTGAACTGCGGGTTGTTGGCGTTGGCTTTCAGGGTCTTGTTGAGCTCGTCGAGTTGGGCGTCGGAGAGGTTCCCGGCCAGTTTGAGGAGGTCCGCCGCCTTCTTCCCCTGCTCCTCCGGTCCCGTCGACGGCTGGAAGGCGGTCTTGCTCTTCCCGGTGGCGCCGCCGAGCGCCGCGGCGGCCGCGGTATCGGCTGCCTTCGCCCGGGCAACGGCCTTCGCTATGTCCTGGCCCACCGACTCGGCGAGGGCCTTGTAGGTGGTGGTGTAGGTCGGGTCGTGCTTGTCGGATTCGCTCGTCGGCGCGGGCCAGCTGATGTTGACGCCGTCCGCGTCCACCGTCAGGGAGTTGTCGACGGCCCTCTTCAACGCCGCGTCCAGGTCTGCCCGGGCAGCGGCGAGCTCGGTATGGGCGTCCCGCAAGGTCTTGCCGATCGCGCTGGCCTCCTCGAAGGCCGCGTCGAGTTCGTTGCGGGTCTTGGTGATGGAGGCGGCGGCCCGCTCGGCCGCGTCGCCCCGCCAGTTCGACCCCTGCAGCGGCGTGAGGATGTCGCCGGTGAAATCGGAGGAGAGTTTCCAGTCGCGCGTCAGCGACTCGAAGGCCGTGGCCAGGGTATCGATGCCCTTGAACGTCTCCTGACGCAGGTCGGAGTAGGTACTCATGTCACCGACCTCAGTTCGTCTTCAAGTTCTGAGCGTTCACCTGTTCGGCACGCGCGTACTGGTCGGCGTTGCTGGTCAGACCGGCGGAGATGTCCGCGATCGCCTGACTCGTCGTCTGTGCCTGCGCCTGCCACATCTCGTGTGCGGCCTGGACCGCCCCGACGACCGCCCAGTCCCTGGACATGCCCTGGAGGCTGCCCTGGAGGTCCTTCCAGACGTCTTTGGTGGCCTGGTCGAACTCGGTGTGCAGGGTGCCCGCGCTGGCCCCCGCCTTGCGCAGCGCCTCCGGACTGACCTTCACCGTCGGCCCGCTGGGGGGCGCCGTGGATGCCGGTGGCGGCGTCCATCCCGGCGCCGCGGCGCCCGAGGCCGCAGCTGCGAGGTCGGGGAACTGCTTCTTCGCGTCCTCCGTCAGGTTCCCGGAACTGTCGAAGAGCCACGGATTCACCCGTCGCTCGAAATCCAGGTCAGTCATGTCTCGCCGCCCCCGAAACCGCGTGCTTGATGTCGCCGTGCGCCGCCACCAGCGGCGACCTCGCGTGACAGGTGATCACGCCGGCGAATCGCCCACCCGTTCGCCGCAAGTCCGCAGCCTAACAATCGACCATAGGTACGTATGAAATCCGTACAAAAGTTGAGCGAAACCTGAGCCGGGCGCTCCCCTGCAGTCACCCTTCCACCGCGGTGTCCCACGCGCAGCCGACAGGGCCCGGCGGCGGAAGCCACCGGGCCCTCGGGGGGGCGTCAGGCGGTCTGGACGGAGGTGTCGTCGATCACGAAGCTCGTCTGCAGCGAGGAGTCCTCGACGCCGTTGAACTTCACGGTGACCGTCTGGCCCGCGTAG